>CAZBDM010000600.1:0-3098 GCA_964490675.1 uncultured Oligoflexales bacterium | reverse complement strand
ATGCTGGTCGACTTGTCTTTGATCGCCGGAAAAGGCTGACTGTGAAGGTTCCTGGTCGTCAACGTAGGTGGACTCTAATGAAAAGGTCGTATCAAAAGCGGAGTCCGCTTTTTGGGATTCGAAACGAGCAGCCAAGACTTGCCGACGGTAAATTTCAGGATCAAGACTATTCTGTCTGACGATTTTTAGAGCATTTTTAAGATCGGTGGCCTTAAGTGGTGCAGCCAAAACACAAGAACATACGGCAAGAAAAACAATCAAAAAGTGGCGTGGGGACACGACGTTCCTCTTCTTCGAAGCAAAATTCCAAACAGTCAATTGGTTTTTACCAGCCTCAATAGATAGCATAAATTGTTGGGAAACGATACGAAGATTCTATTCGTCGAAGTGTTGGCTGATGTCTTCGCGATCGCGATAGCGCACCGCAAATATGCTGACAGAGTCTCCTCCTTTGCCCCCTCTGCCCTGGGAGGTCGACCAGAGAAGCGTTTCATCAGGGCTTAGACGCAGTCCCACCGGATAAGAATCAACCGGAATGCGGGTAAGAACGCTCATATTGGCGATGTCGATGGCAACAATTTCGCTGGTCTGATTAACAGCAACGAAAGCATAGTCTTGATTTTTAGAAATCGTCAGTGATCTCGAACCCATGCCGACGAAAACCTTCTCCACCATGTGACGCGAGCGGCTCAGGGTAATCGTTCTATCCTTACTAACTTTCAGGCTTGCCACCATATCGGCAAGCGATACTTTTGCGACATAACCGATGCTGTTACAGGTCATAAGCACCTGTTGATTTTTGATGATGTGTAAGTCTCGCGTGTTTGCGCAGACCCCTTTGACTGTGCCGACAAAATGTGGGGTATTTTTATTGAATAAGTCGAAGATGGAGATCGCCCCGCCTTTCATGCGCGAAACCAGCAGGTAGCGATCGTCCTTACTAAAGTCTAGTCCCCGTATGCAGTGGCCGCAGTTCTTGTCGCGATTGCCAAACATTAATGATGAGGGATACTTTCTTCCCACGACAAGCTGGTGGTGATGGCGAAAGTTTCGGTAGTTAGGACTTGATATATCGATGAGAGAAATCGTGTTGTCACCCCAGTTGCTTATAGCAATGAGCTTTCCTGAGGGCGAGGTGCGGACATACTTCGGTATGCGCCCGGTTGTCATCACTCTTTTAATCTTAAAATCGTCTGTATCGATGACAGCAATACCTGATGGGTAACGTGAATGAGTATCCCAACTTCTGCGGTAATAGCTGACCCACAAGTACTTGCCGTTGTGTGAAAGGCTAGCTTCTACAGGTTTACCGGAAAAGATATTGCCATTACGCGCTTTAGGAAAGCTCAGACCATATGGCAATTTGGTATCGAAGAGCCCGGCATCCTGTAAGGTGAATTTGTGAATAACCGTCGCAAGCTTTTCAAGACCGACGGGATCGTAAGCAACCGTAGCAGCACGCTCCAGGGAGTTGATAAATACTTTTTTGCCATCTGGGGTAAAGATCACTGACTTTGGCGAATCGATGTCAAGATCAAATTTATCAAAAGCGCTTTTTGTCTTGCGATTATAAGCTTGCAGGCGTCTGACGAAAGTCAGTTCAACTTTTTCATTCTTTGGTGATGATTTGGTTAAAAGAGCAACCCCACGTCTAAAGTCAGTCGTTGTCCCTTTTCCGTTGACGACCTTAAGGTTTTCTTTTGCAGTCGGTAGAAATGTATTGACCTCTTTATGCTTGGGAGCCATGCGCAGTACAAAATCCCAATGATAGATGACCTTTTCCCACTCAGCTCTCTTCCAATAAGACCAACCGATCTCGTATTGGCAAGCGACGCATTTAGGTTCTATCGAAAGACATTTTTTGTAATTTTTTAAAGCTTTTGACGTATGGTTGGCGGCTTGCAGATCAAAGCCAGCTTGATAGGCTTCGATGGCGTCGAGTTTCTTACATGCGTAAGGGTCAGCAACAACTTGCGGCTTTTCAGCAAATAAAGGCGTACTTATCGAAGTGACCAAGAGGAAGAACAATAAATTTAAAATTCTTACAGTCATAAAGATCGACTTCTATTCATTGCTGGCCTGTAGTTGGCATAAATGACTAAGCTGCTTTGGTATTTTACCCCACTTTTCGAAGATTTTTCGCTGCGCCAATTTAAATTTATAGCGTACTTCTTTGAATTCGTTTGCAATAACAGCAAGTTCGTTATGACATGTGTTGCCGATCGGGGTGATATCTGAGCATTGTCTTTTTGCATATTTGTAGAGATCTTTGTAATGAAGCAATAAGTTTTTCATATAACAAATGCTACCGGAATAGGGGAGCTCTTTTGGTTCTTCGATGATTTCTTTTGAGGGCTGGGGTTTGAAAAGGGCAGTTGGTTTGGATTCGTCAAAAAGATTGGACTTCTGAGAATAGACAAAAGCCATGCCGCCTCCCAAGACCGTGAGAAGCAAAATTACTGACAGTGTAGCCCGCCCAATCGACACGGTGATTCCTTTTAGATGTGAAATGCCTTGCCTTTATGGGTCGGAACAAAATTGGTTAAAATAAGTCATATGGAAAACCTGATAAAGGATGGTTTATGACAAAAGCACAAATCTGTCGCATCATCCCCACTGTTCTGGGCGGTTATATTGCTGCTTCATTGACGGGTGCTGCGCTTTATTCGGACGAGTTTGATCAACTCAGACAACTTTTTCTTGGCTACCTTGTCATTCCTGCAACGTTTTTATTTTACGGGATCGTCATCTTAGCACCGCGCTTCTTTCGTGCTCACCCGGTATGGTTGTGGCGAAGCAGTGCTTTTTTGTTCGTCAGTCATCTCTGGGGGCTATTGTTGCTTGCCAATGCGATCACCGGTCAAAAGTCGGAACGCGTTGCACACCTTAACCTTAAAAAGGATAGTGTTTATACCTATTCCTATAAGCGGGGTGGCTTTGGGTGGCTTTATAAAAAAAGGCATTTTTAAAAAGGAAAGGATTGCTGCATTCACTGTTTCTGCAGCGCTACGTCTTTGGCTCGTGATCTCCAATCCCGGATCCCAATTTCTAGACGGTTGATGTGTTGCTTCGTCGTCGTGAAATCCTCATGTACCAGC
>CAZBDM010000599.1:431-3101 GCA_964490675.1 uncultured Oligoflexales bacterium | reverse complement strand
TCGAGTCTGATTTGAGTTTGGTTTTAACAACCGACATGATTAAGGTTTTAGCAGCTTTCCAGCCATGATGCGGGAGTCTAGCGTCTGCCGGAAGAGAAGCGGTAGAGGAACGATTTTGGTCGACTCTTTGAATAAATTGCCCGATAGCTTTGTTGACGATTCCGTTAAGGAGGTGGACGCCGCATTTATCATTTGTCTTTGAAGGAGAACAGGCTTCCCCGTAAAGCTCGACTCTTTCATCGGACATTGATTCTGCTTGATTTTGATCGGAGTCTTCGATCGGGTTTAAGAAACTGCGGAGTGGTTTTTCAGACTTGAGAGTTACATCTTCACCGATCATAAAGTCGTAGGGCTGATCAAGGACTTCAGCCTCAAATCCATTGCCCAAAACATCACAAATATGTTCACTAAGAGCTCCTGATTGACCTTTTTTATTGAGCTTGGCCGTGCCATTAATCATTGGGTGACAGTATTCGTGTCCGATAACATCTAAAGCAGAAGTAAAGTTACCGATCTCATCTGTTCCTTGACCGATCATGAACTGGTTAAAAGGAGGCCCTACCCATGCAGCATTTTTTTTCAGTGCGGGGTGTCGAATACCTATCGTTGCTTTGAGAGGGCTACCTTTGTTATCGAAGCCCTTCCATGTTAGTTGCCTGTCAAAGAAAAGTACTGCCTTTGAAAAGTTGATAAGAGCAATTGTTGAATCATCAAAGCCTGCGTTCGGGTCGCTATTTTCTTGTGACCATTGAGCGACCTCTTGTTCCTGGTGAATTGCAGAGCGACTATCTTCGCCCTTAATTCCGCTAGGGAAAGTACCATCGTCGACGTAGATACTTGCAATGAGTTCCTCGAAAATTGGTTCAAACTTCAAAAACTTCACCTTGGCCTCAGGCTCGGCGCTAAGATAAACATCAGCGAAGAGACCTAGAGGTGCAGAGAGCTTCCAAGCAAGTTGGTGGTTCGTCTGTCCTGCTTTGGTAAATACGAGGCTGATGTCTTCTGGATTTTCCTGCTTTACAGTATTGAAGAAGCTGAAATAGAAATCTGCCGCATCGTTGCGAATGGCGACTTCGTCACCAAATGTCATGCCTCGCCAAAGAGATGCTTGCAAGTTTCCGTACTGCTCGTGACCTATAAGGTTAAAGAGTTTCATATTGTCTGCAGCATAATCAGCGTCTTGAAAGTGGCGTAAAGTTTCTGGAGAAGGTTCTTTGAAGTTATTAAGGTCGTCTCTTGGCAGACGGGGCGGAACGACGATAGAAACACTTAGACTGATCAAGTAACCATCGCGCAAGGTTGCAACAGCCTCTGCGTTTTCAATAGGAATACATATGGTTTCGCGATTGCCACCGTCAGGCCTTGGTGCTTCTCGGTAGCAGACAGCTTGTTGAAGGCGAAGAGCCTGTTGTTCTCCCTCAGTGAAAACCCTGCCTGTGCGCGGGCCGTTAGATTCTTCGTTGTCTGGAAAAAACTGCAAATAGTCGTCCTCTGTCAGACCGAAGATTTCGCGGTATTCTTTCAAATAGGAAATAATCGCACCAACCGTCCGACCCTTATTTTTATCGTCGGTAAGACTGAGGCGGAATCTGCTTTCTAGCGGAGGTAAACTTTCGAGGGCGGTGAGCGTACTATAGAGTTTCACTTCCGGTGCTTCGGCAGCTGCAAGTGGCGTTGAAGTCAAAGGTAACAGTAAAAATAGCAGTAGAAATTGGATCTTTTTTCCCATGAATGTCTCCTCGATGTCCTAACGGTTACGCATCGCGGAGAACTTATAATTTTTTCAAATGTGGCTTCAATGTTAAAATGGTCTTAAAATAAAAGAATCAATTTATTAAAAATATCAGTTGTTTCCTTAAAACACTGAACATCAAGGCGGAGAGTCATGAGAGTCTTACTGCTTATTTTTTGCACTTGGCTGCTATCTAGCGGCGCCTGGGCCGAAACCATCAAAGTCACCGTTTCTGATTTTCCACCTTTCGTTATGAAAGATAAAAACGGACAAATACAAGGGTTCGAAATTGAACTGTGGCAGGAAGTCGCAAAGAAAATGGGAGCCGAAACGAAATTTTCAATGAAGTCCTTTTCGCAACTCATGAATGAGATCAAACAGGGTCAAACAGATGTCGGTATTGCCGGAGTGAGTATTACATCTGAAAGAGAAAAGCTGATGGACTTTTCTTTTCCTCACACTGTCGCTGGTCAAGTGGTACTAGTGCGGTCTTTTAATGAATTAAGCCTTAAACAAATTATCAGATCGTTAACCTCTCCTAAGCTCGTCAACTCAATCATCTTGCTGGTCGTCTTTATTTTAATGTGCGGTCATATCGTATGGTTTGCCGAGCGTGGTGGGGATGCCATCGACGATCGTTATTTTCCTGGGATTTTCGAGTCTTTTTGGTGGGCAGTTGTAACGATGACAACTGTCGGTTACGGAGATATAGCTCCAAAAAAATGGCTCGGGCGTGCCGCGGCTGTTATGGTGATGGTCAGTGGTATCGCTTTTTTTGGCTGGTTTGTTGCTGTCCTCAGTTCAAGCCTGAGCTTTGAACAAAGGCTTGCCGAAATCTCGCACCCTAAAGATTTAGCCGGTAAAACAGTCGCCACCAAAAAAGCTACGACTTCAGTAGAAAGTATAAAAAAACTCAAAGCTAAACTTGAAGAAGCTGA
>CAZBDM010000599.1:0-421 GCA_964490675.1 uncultured Oligoflexales bacterium | reverse complement strand
CCATCGAAGACGCCATCAAAATGTTGCGCTTTAAGAGGGTTAATGCTGTTGTCTTTGATAAACCGGTCCTGAAATATTTGATTAAAGACAGTCCTAAGGATCAATACATGATTCTTGAAGAGCCAATCACGACAGAAAAATATGGCTTTAGCTTCCCGAAAGATAGCCCTCTGCGCGAGAGGGTTAATATCGCTCTTTTAGAGTTGATTGAAAACGGTACGTTTCAGAGGCTTCAGAGTCGGTGGTTTTGAAATTCTGAATCAAGCCATCTACCATTCTACACGGCTTGATTTCTGACTATCTTCGCCAATTACAAGCCGTCAATGTCCCCTAAGCTTTCAGCGTGCTTACTGTGCGCAGCTTTCTAAGGCAACGAGATAACAGACCGGTTTGATGGAGCCAAGCAATTGTTCAATTGCCT
>CAZBDM010000598.1:2114-3117 GCA_964490675.1 uncultured Oligoflexales bacterium | reverse complement strand
CTCACTATCATTTCGAACGAAGGCTAAAGCTGCTCTTATTGAGTAGTCGGTTTCGTGTATTTTATCATAGGCTTCGAGGGTCCAAAGAGCGGCTCTTTGATTTGCGGCAAACTCAAGGGGAACTAACGTTCGGACTCCTTCGTAGGTAAAATGGTCGTTGCCGAAACGCTTCTTTAAGAAATCTTCAACAAATCTAAGACCACTCGGATAGCTGCGATGAGCCCTCCAAAGTCTGTGATCGTCAACAAAGCTCAACAAGGAATCTGCGTCTTCTGCTGACATAGTGGAGGCAAGCTCGCTGAAGTCAATGACTTTCCTCCCCGAACGATGATCCAGTCGGCTTTCACCGATAAAGCGAACGAGAAAGTGGGGGGTTAAGTTAAAGTAGAAGTCTTTTGCAGCCCAAATGAAAGGGACCTCGTGATTCGATGCTCTTTGGAGAGCGTAGTATGTCCTTAGAAGGTGTCCTGTGGCTCCCTCAAGATCTCTCACAGAAGGTAAATCTGATGCGAAAAGCTCGGCCCCGAGAAATAATAACAGGCTGAAAAGGACAACGATCTTTTTTGATTCCTGCTGAAAGATGGATGACTCCAAATAATTTAGATAGTTACATACATTGGTGGAGCGTAAAACAGAAAATCTTGCAATCTAATAAAGATGCGGCGTCGATTATACTATTTTAATAGTGTTTATAAAATAAAATTAGTCATTTCTATTGAAGTGATTGTGCTATTTTATGCTTTAAAGCGTTGAATCGACGCGCAAACCAACCATTTCAGCAACTTCGACAAACAAAAAGATGAATCCATTGAAAAACCTAAACCATCTCTTGCTCTTGGCTCTCTCAGTGGCGTTTCTATCGAGTCGTCCTAATCTTACGGCGATTTCAGTCTGTGAAGAGTTCGCAGCGATCTGAGGTCACTTGAGATTCGACATGTTTAGGGGGTTTTTTCTTCCAACAGATGCTCATAGCGTTTGTCGGTTAGTATTTTCATAAAGGCCA
>CAZBDM010000598.1:0-2104 GCA_964490675.1 uncultured Oligoflexales bacterium | reverse complement strand
TCTGAGGCTGAGGTTTTCTCCGATCTCTTGAGCGCGCCATTTTTTTCCTGTCTCAGGATTGAAAAGGCGATTGTGATTGTTATATCGATCGTAAAAAGCAACAGCTGTTCTTAGATCGTTAAAAACACCGTTATGCATGTACGGACCCGTGACAGCGACATTTCTAAGGCTAGGGGTGCGGAAGAGTCCTTTGTATTTTCTGTCTTTAACTTCAGGGTTTGCCAATAATCCTTGATCAACAAAGTTCTCGGCTTTGCCATTCTTCAAGCGTACTGCTGTATTTGCGGGAGTGCCGATATTGAAATATTCGAAGGTTGTGAACGGTTCTCTTTCGGCCCCTTCTTTTTTTAAAACGTGGCACGTGGAGCAGCTAGTATTGTTGTTAGAAAAAAACAGTGCTCTACCAAGTTCTTCTTGATCAGTGAGGGGATACTCACCTTTAAGATGGCGGTCGTACTTAGAATCAAAAGGCGAAAAGAATGAGGTCTGTTCAAATGTTGCTAAAGAATCAGTGAGAGCAGCAAATGCTATCTCTGGATCGTCGAAGACAGCATCACCGTAAATTTTTTTAAACTGGACTTTATACTGAGGATTTTCCAACAGTCGCTCGATAGCTTTTTGTTTGGTAGGAATTTGCATCTCAACGGAGTTTAAGATGGGGCCACCTGCTTGCTCGGACAAGTTTTTTGCTCGACCATCCCAAAACAACCCCCCAACGTAGGTCTTCTTTTTGCTGTTAAAACTAAAGTCTGGGACCATAGCCGCGTAGGAAAGGCTTGGAGCATTGCGGTCTCCCAAAGAGCGCCCATCGTCTCCCAATGAAACGGCAGCCAAAACCCCTTTTCCTCTCTTGTCGGTAAAAGCAAAGTCAGGATTATGACAATCTGCGCAGGCTTGGGTTCGCATAAGAGAAAGATTGCGATCGAAAAACAACATGCGACCAAGAATCTCTTTGTCAGACTTTTTGTCAGCAAGTGAGACTTCGGAAAAGACTAATGCAGATATGCCAATATTGAGCAGGGTAGGAATGGTGAATGTTTTGAGCAAGATGATTCTATCCCGATTGTTTGTGTCTAATAGAACGTTTATGCTATCAATAAAAGGTCTGAAAAAAGAGTCTTCAGTGAGTCTTTTAATCACTGCAATGGGTCGTAGAGATCCATAGCTCCCAGACTTTTATGGCGCTTGCCTTGTCAGTTTAGTGGGGTTGCGCATAAACTCAGGATCATTGCGCATCATAAACCTCTCGAGAGCTGCGAAGATATCTTGAGCTGTTCCGTCTATCATGCGTCTCATCCAAAAACCTGCAAACCCATAAGTCATGTTCCATTCAAAACCCCCAGCATCTCCTTTAAGGGTTGGAAAGTACTGCATCATGTCACGGTTTTTGATGAAAAGCTTATAGGCGCGCGGAAAGTTCGGGTTAAAGAGATAATCGAAGGGCCTTATGATTTCGAGGCTGTTTTTACCTTGCTGGATGTATCTTTTGTATTCCTTGAGCGCCAGTTCTGTGACTTCCCGTTCCTTAAGTAGCTTTTTATAGGTCGCATAGGCGGTTTGAGCTTGGAGGGGGAAGGTCTTCTGGTAGATTTTTTTTACCTGATCTTGCCCGATCAAGGCTGGCAGACGACGGTTAAAGACTTGATCGAGTTCTCTGACAAATGCCAAGCTGTAGCGGGTAAAGGCGCGAGTGTTTTGGAAATCCATCTTTTCAAGATGAGGGCTTGACTGAACAACCGGAACGCTTTTGTAGAGCTTGATCAATTGAGGCAAGGTCAACTTATGAAGGTGACAGTAGACTGAATGAATACCGCCACTGGGGAAGTAATCGAAATAATATTCAATCTTCTTGCACTCGTCATTGAGCTTATCAAGGGTCTTAATATCGTCTTTGACGATTTGTTCGAGAGATGCGGCTGAAACCCCACCGGAAAAACCAACTAAAACGCTCAGGCATAACATCATTTGCTTCATCATCACTCCTGTGCTGCAACTTTTTGGTAATTCTATTAAACTAGAACGTTCTATCGAAGTCTACGAATTCATTGTTAAGGGGCCAGAAAAGTGGATGCAAAGATTGTCAAGTTTGGCGAAAAGGTTAGCC
>CAZBDM010000597.1:0-3127 GCA_964490675.1 uncultured Oligoflexales bacterium | reverse complement strand
TAGTGGTGGGTGACAAAAGAGTTGCTAAAGCCGCTTGGACCTACACCAATCCCGCCCCTCATTTTGCTGATTGCAGAGACTACATTGCCATCTACCCGAACCTTGTGGATGAATGTTTTGTCGATGGCGAAAAAGTAGAGAGTCAGGAAGGAAGCTTTTACGGGGGATGGATCACGAGTTGGATCAAAGGCCCTTTTAAGGGGCCTCCCGGAACTTTGGGCTGGTGATTGATTTGTAACTTGAAGGGTCTTCTAAAAACCAAAGACTTGTTGTGCTGCAGCAAAAGTGTTTACGTAGGCCGTCACACTATGGTCAATGGGCCTGGAGTAGCCTCCGCCAAGCACATGAATAATCGGTATGTCGCGGTCTTTTGCGAACTCAAAAACCATTTTATCCCTCTTTGCTAACCCCTCTTTACTAAGGGACAGCCGCCCTAAGTGATCTTGCCGCAAAGGATCAACCCCTGCTTGATAGAGTGCAAAAGCAGGATTGAAACTCCCTACTTTGATCAACGCCTGCTCTAAAAGATCAAGATAATCATCGTCGGTGGTGTGATCATCAAGAGGGATGTCAAGATCAGAGGATGGTTTTTTAGCAGGGTAATTCTTTTCCCCATGCATGCTGAAGATAAATGTTTGTTCGTCGTTTCCCAAGATATCGACATTACCATCTCCTTGGTGGACATCGAGATCTATCACTGCGATTCGTCCCATTTCATGAAAAGAACGCAGCATAAAAATCGTGTAGGCAAAATCATTAAATACGCAATAACCGGCACCATGACTTTTGTGAGCGTGGTGGGTGCCCCCAGCAAGTTGAGCGCTGTAACCGAAATTAAGCGCATGCTTTGCCGCTGCATAAGTCCCGCCGGTAGAAGCGAGACAACGATTGACAAGTTCAGGAGACCATGGGAAGCCGATTTTACGCTGCTCCTGAGGAGTTAAATCTCCCCGAAGAACACGCTCGACATACTCAGGATCATGAACTTGTCGCAGATACTTTGGCTCGGCTAAGGGACTTTCGTGAAACCAAACCTCATTAAATCCCAAAGACTGCTGCAAGAGTTCACGAGTCATAGAGTACTTTTCGTGCGGAAACCTATGTTTAGGGGGTAATGGCAGAGGGTGATAGTCAGCGTAAAAGAACTTAGGGCCCAACGAAGTCTCCTTTGTCATTGGTCACGTCTTGTCTATAGAGGTTCAAAAACCCACAAGAACGTAGCAATTTCATACACACTGAGGTGATTTATAGACAAGACTAATTCGGTAAGTATCTGAATCTATTTTTAAATAGGTTTGTAACTGCTCGTCGAGAAGACATCGCTCAATGCTAAGTGGTTGGCGAGAACGACGGGATAGGGAAATGTAACCTCTAAATTCTTAGAGCTACGCAAGAGGTTTTTAACCACTAGCGATAGAAGCGTTCAGATCCTTAGCTCCTTTCGTTTTTAAAGGAGATTGGTCTTTTCACTAAACTTACTGCGAAAAGAAGGGGAACGAGTCCCCCCTTTTTTACCTAGATAGACTTAATAAGTGTCCTGCAGGAGTGATTGAGGAAGATGGTCGATAGCTATGTAGTTTTTTTGCCATCGCCTTGACATTCGGTGTTCGCTTAAAGATCGCTCCGATTGGCTTTCCATCAGGCATGAGCACAGAAGGCAGCACCGTCACCTCGCCCTTCATCTGTAAAGTAAGCTCGGCTAAGTCATCAAGAATATCATCATAACATTGCTGCTCATGAGAGCGCTGAAGGGTGATATCGCCTGAGTCACGATCTAGATGCCCCCAAAGATGTCTGTCTTCAGCAATAAAAAGGTGTTGAACATTTCCCTGCGCGGCAGCCTTGGCAACGATTTCGATTCTATTTGATGTTTGCCCTCGTTGTTCCGCCTCTTCAAAAAGTTGAATGGCTCTTTCTTGATACATCGAAAAATAGTTTTCCATAAAAAGTGAACTTTTATTAAATAATTTTTGTTGACTTAATTGAGAGAAATCTCCAGTCATTTCGCCCTCAACTACAAAGGGATATCTGAAAGAAGATCTAAAGGCATTTTGATGGTAGCTAGAGCCGGCAAGCAGCAAAGGCAGTCTCTCCATTGAGCAGTGCAGATCAATCTTCCTTTTTAGATTACTGGTCCAGCTATCCATGTCACTAAAACTTCCAGTTTTAAAACCAGCAGCCGGTGGGTCGTCAAAAAAGGGTTGACGATAAGTGAAGTACTTTGTTCGTTCTAATTCAGTCATTTTGTCTGCAGTCACTTTGTAAAACCGCGCTTCTTTATTGCTAAACAAAAGAAGATAAAAGCTTCTACGTATTTGGTTCGCTATTAACACTGGTTTGAGATGAAAGCTATCAGCTGCGACAGCGAGATCACTGACAGGAGTTGGTAAGTGCAGCACGCCTGTGAAACCTTCAGAATGGTAAATGGCAATGCCTCCTCTAGCTCGCTTTGGTCTGATGTTTCTCAGCGCTTGCTTGAGTCCGTAAAGTAATGACAAACTAGAAAATTCACCAAACCTCTTTGTGATAGTCGCTTCAACAGATCTGTAAAGCCGATGCAGTTTTTCTGAAATAGTTTTTTGACTATCCTTCCCTTGTACATCGGTACCTACATAGATGGATACTGCTGGAGATGTTCTCGCTGCTACTAATTTCATTGCTTCTGCTAATCTAAGCTTCTTCATGTTTATTCCCTCCAAAAAATTGGCTTAATAAGAATCCAAAAACGAGACTGACGATCGGGCATCCTGGTGGATATATTAAATAGATATATATATTATTAATCTATTTTTTAAATACTTAGAGCCAATTGAATTCTTTAAAGTCTTTTTTATAGATGCTTATTAAATATTGCATCGTTTAATACGATACACTTGTTTGCAACAAGTGGACTGAGATTCACTCAAGAGGTAACTTATGAAAAAAAAGAGAATTGTCATTGAAGGCGCAGGATTCGGCGGCCTCTCTGCAGCAAAGACCTTGTCAATTGCTCGTCGCTTGAATGTTCTAGTGAAGCATCGCGTTGACCCCATTAATCCAAACAGGAGGGGTAATTTGATCAGATTCACTCCCTGTGGCGTCCCTAAAGGAATGGAACTGTTCTCCGATAAATTAATTGAATTTAGGA
>CAZBDM010000596.1:0-3140 GCA_964490675.1 uncultured Oligoflexales bacterium | reverse complement strand
CAGTAGTTCATCCTCCACCGCTCGCCATTCATTTTGATCGTTAGAAACCAACCAAAAGACCGCGTTTTGATCAAATGACACATGTTTTTTGCTAGAGGGCAGGTGAGCGGTGTGCGGCTTCACAACAAGTCGCTTAATATGATCCCTTAACTTATCGTCAGAGATTTGGACGTGCTTGCTGACTGGATTTTCTGCGGGCTTTTTTTTTTCGCCCCCTTCAAGTGAGGCGATTGCTTCAACCACTTCAGACATGGTCGTCAATGATGATAGATCTTCCTGATTCATCGAGCTCAGTGCTGCAAATGTATCCCCGAGTGCAGAAAAGATTTCCACCCTTTTGATCGAATCGATGCCGAGGTCTGCTTCGAGAGCCATCTCGGTTGTTAACATTTCAACCGGATAGCCGGTCTTTTCAGAAATAACTTTTTTCACCGCCTGTTCAATGCTTGTAGAGGAATGTTGACGAGAGAGGGAGGTCTCATCTTTGCTGGCACCCTCAACCTTTATAGGAGCAGGTGATGATTGATCATCGACGACTTCAATCATTTCTCGAACGCTGCGCAAGCCATTGACACGCTCTGCTTCAATTCGTGCAAAAGCAGAATCCGCCTCACTAAGAGCAGAAAAGATTTCGACTCTTTTAATCGAATCGATACCAAGATCCGCTTCAAGATCCATATCGATATTGAGCATTTCGCGAGGGTAACCGGTTTTTTCAGCGATAATCTCTAATACTTTATCAGCAATACCTTCTGAAGAACGAGAAGGCACTGATGGCGCGGGAGAATCTATAAGCTCAACAATATCTGCAAGCTTAACAACTTGCTGTGCGTCTTCAGGCTTTAAAGAAGCGAAGACGCTATTTTTTTCTGCCAAAGCGGAAAAGATTTCGACTCTTTTAATCGAATCGATACCAAGATCCGCCTCCAGAGCCATCGATAAATTGAGCATCTCCTCGGGGTAGCCTGTCTTTTCGGCGACGATAGCTAAAACATCAGCGGAAAGGTTGACTCCCCCACTCACCTTCGCGGGAGCTTGAACAAGCCCTTTGCTTTCCTTCGCAGGGACCATAGGAGCACTTACTGATTGAGTCTGATTTTGTTTTGGGGGTGTTTTGACTTGTGGCGGAGCAATCCTTGACTGTGCTTGTAATGGTTGTTGGACAACAGTGGTGCTGTGTGGTGGCTCAACGATTTCTTCTCCAAGAGTTGGCAACGCCGCTATCTTTGTCTCTGGAATCTGCTCAGTCTTTGGCGTACCCGCCAATAGGTTCATCTGTTGGCTAAGAAGATGTGAGAACTGTTCCTGAGCTTGGCTTTGCTGCTCAAGGAACTTAAGGTGAAGCTCACTTTGTTGTCTTTGTAACTGCTGCAAGGCTAGTAAGTTTTGTTGAACGAGCTCAATACCAATCCGGCTGACAGAGTCGGTTTTTGCTTGGGTCTTTTGTGGACTTGCAGGTTTTTGTGCTGACATTTTCATCCTCTGTTGGGTATCGACTTTTGTATCTTCTGCCTGTTTTTCTATATCTTTTTGATAGACGACTTGTTGTCTTTGAAGATTATTCTGCCTCAGATTTGCTTTCGGAGTTTGCGTCGGTGACGTGAATGTATGCGCTCCAGTTATCATGATTTCGTGGCCGTTATAGGTCGGCTGCAAATCCTCTTCGAGAGCTTCGATCGGATCCCACTTATCAAGCTCAAGGTCAACCCCATAGCTAGCTAACTTAGCGACGAGCGTAGCGAGATCTTCCTGGTCGGTCCCTTTACCTCCCGTCGGATTACAACTTACTGAGCTAGCATCGCCATATTCCTGGAGAATTTGATCGTTTAGATGTGTCAGGGTTTTTCCTGGGCCCACTTCTACGAAAAGCCGCACACCGTTTTCATACATCTGCAAAATTTGATCAGCATACAAAATCGGATGAGCCAATTGATGACTAATCGTTTTCTTTAAATGTTTCAAATCTTTGGGATAGGATCGCCCGCTGTTGCCCGAGTAAAGAGTGCCATGCGGTACTTGCCAAAGACTGGCTTCAACAACCTGTAAGAAAGGTTTTGCCGCCTTTTCCACTAAGGGACTATGAAATGCTGCTCCAACATTAAGTTTAGTCACCCGTAGGCCCGTCGCTCTAAACTTTTCGCTGGCTTTTTCAATGGCTTGGTCGCGACCAGACACGACAACTTGTTTAGGGCTATTGTTGTTAGCGACAATGACCTTCATGTCATTGCGCTTGATGATCTCCTCAACTTGCACCTTACCAGCATGTACAGCTAGCATTGTGCCGCTTTCATCGGAACAAGCTGCAGCCATCAGCTGTCCACGTTTCACTGCAAGCTTATAGTAAGTTAGTTCGTCGATTGCACCAGCGGCGAAACAAGCGGTTAGCTCTCCAAAGCTATGACCGGCAAAGTGGTCTGCTTCGACACCGAGCCAAGACAGGACTTTCACAAGCCCCGCACTGACAGCCGCTATCGATGGCTGAGCGTATTCTGTCTTACGAAGGAATTTTTCTGCCTCAGCCCTATCTGTCTGTGAGTAAATTCCGTGAGGGAAGATCATAGAGGAAAGCTTAACTTGCCCACTTGTTTCTTCAGACAAGTAATCATCGATTAGTTCGAAGCTTTCTAGAACCTGCGGAAAGCGGCAGGCAAGACTACGTCCCATCTCAAGGTATTGGCTTCCTTGACCAGGAAAGACAAATCCTAGCTCGCCATGTTTTTGCCCGCAACCAATAGAAAACCCTAACTGTGAAGTGAACCACTTTTCGCCTGTCCATCGATCTATGGCTTTCTTGGCTTCTTCAACGATCCGCAAATTCTTCTCTGGATTTGCGTACTTGAGGACAAATGAAAGCCGTAAATAAGCACTTTTTGAAAAAAACTTACGCTTTTCGGCCGCGAATTTACGTAGCTCCCAACGATTATCAAGACGCTCCCTCAACTCATCAAGCTGTACAATCACGTCTTGTTTATTCTCACCGCAAAGGGTGATCAGATTGATCTGTCTATTCCAATCAATTTTATTCTTGGTATTTTGATATTCTTCAAGAACGCAGTGAAAATTACTTCCTCCAAAGCCAAAAGCGCTCAGTCCTGCTCGTCTTTTATGGGCCTTGGTCGAAATCCAAGGCTGCATACGAG
>CAZBDM010000595.1:0-3140 GCA_964490675.1 uncultured Oligoflexales bacterium | reverse complement strand
CAGATGATTTCGTGAGAAACCTCACTGAGTTTGTTTACGACAACAAAATCATCACACAAGCAAGTGCATATACTTACTAATCTGTTACCCCTTAAGTGTGGGTCCTGGTAGGGGACCCATAAATATCCTCCGACTGAGCAGGCGCTCAGAAGGATGGTTCGCTGATAACCTCGGGATTCTCTATAGAAGACTTCCGAGGTTTTTCTATGGCTCTGCCACGCCTCTCGATTATTAGTTTACCAGATTTCGATGATCCCTTTATCGACCCAGGTCGTCATGGCCTCTACAATCTCGATCACCCGTTTTTGATCATCGCCTGCAATAACTTCGCAGACTTCGGCAAAGGTTTTACCGGAAAGAAGTTCTTTCCAAAGCTTCGTTTGCCAAGGCGTCAGAAAGAGGTAATGAGTATAGCCTTGAGAGCCAAAGAATAGATAATTTTGTGGTTCTCTAAGGAAGTCTTGGTGGTTAGTTTGATTTTCGATATTTTTATAAAGAATGTGTGGCGAACTATCGGATTCGAGAACGATAGCGTTTTTGTCACCATTAAAAACAGCCTCAGGCCAGTCATCAGCTGTGAGACGAGCGAGATCTTCCATCGTTAGAGCATTATTTCGCCAGTCCCTTTGCTCGGTGCTATAGAGGCACCATTCAAAAAGCATCAAGTCAGCAAGAATCTTTTGGTCGGCGCCATTGTCAGTCTTTAAGCTTGATTCTCGAATAAAAGAAATCAGTTTCATCATCGACTCAGCCAGTGTTTGTGGTGTGTCGACAGTACTGATAAAAATCTCGAAGAGATCTTCGCATGTTTTTCTATCAATAAATGCTAAAAACTGCGGGAAGATAATTTCTACGGAGTTCCACAGGCAGCCACGGTAGTTTGTCCGGTAGGCAATGACACCTCTTTTCGGGTGGGTAAGACCTTTTTCAGGCACTTTGAAAATATCTAGTTCAGCCTCAAGCTCCTGGCTGAGAGGGGCGAGGATAAAACGCTCTAGTTGCTTTTGAAATGCATCGCTGGGCTTTTCGTTAGTTGCTAAATCTTGGCGAACAGACTCTTCCTGCGTGTGTGGTGAAAGATTGATCTTCTCTGCCAATTGACGAGCCTTATTGAGTTCGCCGTGAAGAACCTCAAATTCTGGGATATCTTCGTCCCATTCGATCAGTGTATTGTGAATGGCAAGCTCTTTGATTGCTAACTCATACACTTCCCAAACCTCACGAGTAACTGGAGCCCCATGAGTATCGATAAGAATATCTTTAAGATCGGTATGCCCGGCGAGGTGCAAATAACAGATCGGGCTATCTTTGATCGTCTTTAAATAGGACTGAAAATCGACTCCAAGATTCTTGTAATTGACATATAGATTGTTCGGGTCGATGAGAAGACCACTTTCAGCTCTGTGGCAAAGCTCAGCAAGAAACTCAGCTTCTCCCATTTCGCTTTCTTCAAAGGCGAGATAGGCGGAAGGATTTTCTAAGTAGAATCTCACCCCAAGGAAATCTTGAACCTGTTTAAGCCTATCGGCAACATGAGAGATCATCGCTTTTGTATAGGGAATCGGTAAAAGATCGTAAAAGTGACGACCATTAAGCTGGCTCCAACAGAGATGGTCTGAAAGAAACTTTGGGCGATAGGTATCGTTGAGATACTTTAGACGACTGAGGAATTCTTGGTTGAGCGCCTCTCTTCCGGCAATCGATAAACCCACCGTATGCAGAGTGAGCGGGTAAAGCTCGGCAAGCTGGTCGATTTGCTTTTCCAACTTATTACCTGTTTCAGAAAAGTTGTCGGCGAGAACTTCAAGCCAGTCGACATCTGGATGTTTGGCTTCAGAGAGCTGTCTGAAGTGATCAGGGCGGTAACCCAACCCGAAGCCGAGTGAGCTACCGTGAGCTTTATGAGCTGAGAAGCTCATTAGCCTTTTTTCCATTTGCTTTTGTGACCTAATTTCTTAGTCGTACAGTTTTTCTTATCGTTCCAAGGATCGTCTTCCGTGTAATAGAGTTTGTCCTCTCCGGGGCCGTAGGCTTGGCCGCCACAAGTAACAGTCGCTGTCTTACCCTTGAAGTTGAGAGTCGTGCCACAAGATCCAGAAACACACTCACCTTTAGTGGCGGTTTTTTCGCCTTTCATTGCAGCGCCTTTTTTCTTCATACCATCTGCGCCTGCATGAGCTGTAGAGGCGATAAGCCCTGTCAACGCCGTTGCTGCAACAATACCAAGTAACTCTTTTTTCATGTTTGTCTCCAAAAAAGAATTTTTATGAGAGCCTTCCAGAGAAGGCGGTTTCGAACAAAAGTTCGTTTTCTAAGACATTATGGTTACATCAAATGAAGAAAAAGTAACCTAAATTTTGCCTAACCAACAATATTCTTGTGGGCTTGGATTTGTCAATGAAATCAATGGCTTGGCTTGGCGTGGCAGGTTTTGAGTTGTTTGGTGAACGATCTATGGAGTTGCTATAAATTCGAGCTTAGCATTTCATCAATGAGCAAGTGCCCTGTGTAGGTTGCTGTAGGCTCCGCCGTTTTCGATTAAATCAAAGTGATGACCTTGTTCGAGGATTTTGCCGTTGCCAAGAACGAGAATATGATCGCACTCCTTGATGGTCGACAAACGATGAGCGATGATGATGACACTACGTCCTTTGATGAGTTTAACAATAGCTCTTTGAATAGCTGCTTCTGATTCTGGGTCTACAGATGAGGTGGCCTCATCAAGAATGATAATCTTTGGGTCTCTGACAAGAGCGCGCGCAAAAGCAATCAGTTGACGTTGTCCGTGCGAAAGGTTGCTACCCTGCTCTTTGATTCGAAAGTCATACTTTCCAGGTAATTTCTCGATAAACTGCGATGCTCCTACCATTTCAGCGGCAGCTTTGATCGCTTCTTCAGTGACCGATTTGTCGCCAAGCGCGATGTTAAAAGAGATACTGCCATCAAATAACACAATATCTTGCGGGACAATGGCCATATTCTTTCTGAGGGAATTGTCATCAAGGTCTATGAGTTCTTGATGATCGATCTCAATGGAGCCGCGATAGTTATCGTAAAGTTTAGAAATCAGCTTAATGATTGTTGATTTACCGCTACCAGTGGCTCCGACGATCGCCATTGACTGTCCCGGACTAAGGTTG
>CAZBDM010000594.1:0-3141 GCA_964490675.1 uncultured Oligoflexales bacterium | reverse complement strand
CGGTAATCTTATCAAGGTCGAAGGTAATCTCTTTGCCGGTGACAATTTCTACTGGATAAGGGTTTGTCGTGTTATCGTCAGCTTCAATCCTTTTGCCAACTAGTTCCCACATGTAGCGAAACACTTGTTTCTCTGTTTCACTTCCAGCACTGTAAACGACTTCTGTTTGATCCAAGAAAGCATTGGCGTTATCGAGGGTCAACCTCAGCGGTAAAAGATACCTTTGGATCGTAGCAATATAAGCTTCTGGATTAAGTGAGAAAAATGCACGATCACCCCTTAAATTATTGAAGAGATAACTGTTTTCGTATCTTTCGAATTGTTTCTGAACAAGACCCAAAAGAGTCGTTCCTGAATCAAATTGATTACATAGGGGAAAGCGAGCGTTGAAAATATCCTCATCGGTACAATATAGGTAATTGCCTCTTAGAGCTTCGCTTCTCTTATCATCGTCACCGTAAGCGAATTTCAACACGGCGCCATCGTAAGGACCCGGCTTTCCGGAATCTAAACTCGAAAGAAAAGTATAATCCATGATGCTTGATGTTGAAGACTCTTCTTCAAAGTTATCTTCATCGGCAGATCCCATGAAATTATGTCTTAAGCCTAAGTTGTGACCTAATTCATGAGCGATCAATGGAACTAATATTGATTGTTCAAGTTCTTCATCAGAAGCCTCTTCAGCAAAAGCTTTACTTCTGATGGGAGACATGATTTCTTCAGTCAGCATAGTCATTCTTTTATAGTCATAGACTTCGCTGGTTCGCAGATTCGCCAACACTTCATTCATATCCGAAAAATGAGTTGTTCTCAGATCGTCGATCATGCCGAGATCAAGAGTATTATACTGCTGCAGTTTAAAAATATTATCTTGAATATATTTTGGGTCGAGAGCTTGCGAGTTTACCTTTGCTACCGCTTGACTGGTCAGTTCACCTGTCGATGCAGCTTCAAATAGAGAACCATTTACGACATTTGCAGCAGCCGTCTCTAGTTCGCGCCATTGCTTTTCACTATAAAGCGCTCTTTTTAAAGTAGAACCATAGAAAAAAACGTCTGCTTTTTTGATTTCACCGGTTTTGTAATCAACGATACTTGGTCCATATCCCAGAAGCCCACGAGAGCTGACATCATCAACATAGACAATCATATTGTAGCGAAGATCACCAACCTTTTGCCCTGAGTTTTTTCTTAATTCTAAGGGCTTACGTCCAATGGCTTGTTCAAATTTATTATTCCATTCATTAAAAACTTCAGTGACACCATCAATATATTGTTCTGGAAAGTTTTCTGATAAGTAATAAACGATGTCTTTTGAAGTATCCCATCTGCGCATATACACCTTAAGATCCTCTTCATCTACGCGGCCGTATTCATTGAAGTCGTAATCAACCGATTTAAAAAGACCAAAAGCTCTTTCATCAGAGGCAGAGTAAGCCCTCGCTTTATAATCAGGATTTTCTGTTTTTCTTAAAAAACTGTACTTTTGAACAATCAACGTGCCGTCATCGAGAGTCTTTTCGACACTAAAGTTAATCGCTCCTTCTTCTTGATCAACCTCAATCGATCCAACCGGTGACGTCGCCTGCAAAAACTCTGAGTTTATAATGTCAATTTTGTCTGTTGTCACATCGACATCGATGTATTGACGTTTGTCCCAAGTATTTCTTGATTTGGTCACTTCTTGTTCGCGCGTATCTTTTCCTCTAGAGTTCTGACGCCAAAGGACATCAACGTGATCAATCGGAAAACTTGCGACAATCGAACTGAGTTCACCTTCTCTTCTAGGATCTTTGACAGCTTCAGTGGTTACGATGTCGAGTGAGTTTTCTTTGAGCTCAAATTTCACAACTTTATCACCGTCAAGATAAAGTCCAGCCGGCACAACTGAGCCTATCTGCCTTCCAGGATGCTTTACCTCAGTGATTGATTTAAGATAGAAAAATTCACCTTCAAGATCACTTTTACTGACACGAAAACCATTTTCAGGAACAAGCTTCTTGGGTCTTTTCTTACCACATGACATCAAAGATAGTGAAATCATCACGATTAAGGTGATAGTCATTATTTTGTTCATCATCTATCCCCACTACAACACTCTTTGGTAGCCTTCTTTGGCTTCGTTCTTTCATTTAAATACTATATGTAAAACTTGCCGAGAATAGACTACGCTCTTCATCGCCAAGTAAAAACTCTGGATTTTCATTGACATTCGGATCAACAACTTGGTTTGAGATTTGATGACTCAAAGTCAAAGAAAAATTTTTATCCCAGGCATAACCAACCGCTTGTGAAAGTCCATAATTGTAATTGATTTCCTTATTACCGCTTTGCTGTAAACTTCCACTTGTGCTCAGTACAAGTTTTTTATTGACTTCAAAGCTAATCTCGACAGATTCACTGACACCGTAATGTTCATAATCCTCTCCATCAGCGGTTTGCTCAAACTCTGTAATTAAAAAGAATGGTGTCAGCTTTGCCGATACTGACCAAGATTGACTTGTGAAGACTTGGAAAGAAAAAGAAGACCTTAGAAGGATTTGATAACCGTCAGTGTCATAATCCTGAAGGTCTAAAAGCGCAGCAGAATGGCGCACCGTTGAGGGAAAACTGTCCTGCAAGACTTTAGATGCATAGGATCCACCGATACTATCCACTCTCGTTTCATCATCCTCGAGAGTGGTTGGGGTCAGCAGTCGACTGATACTGACATAGGCAGATGACGAGCTCCCTTCGGCAAATAAGTAAGTTAGCGATCCGGAGAAGTCGATGGTTTCTCTTGGTTGAGTCTCATCAGTCAGCTGTGAATAGCCTACTGAGATGTCGCCAGCAATCCCCTGGTCGTCCGACGGCTTTTGATCGTTATCGTGGGACTGTTTTTGCTCAGTCTCTTCAGCCTGAGTTTGTTGCGTTGCATCAGTATGCATTGGCTCAGTAGAATCGGTCTTATTTTGCTCGGTTGTTTGCATCTGTGGGTTTTGCTGAGATTCTGGTGTCACTTGTGGCTGTTGACTTTCATCCTCAGCAAAGCCAAAGTTTATCGTCAAGAATAGAGGGCTGAACAAATAAAGGCATGGTTTTGTTAGTCGACAACAAATCCTTTTTAACCTTTGAAGTGCCGTTAAAAGTATTGGCATTTTT
>CAZBDM010000593.1:0-3145 GCA_964490675.1 uncultured Oligoflexales bacterium | reverse complement strand
TCGGCTCAGTTGGCTAGAAACGAGCCTGTGGAGCTTGGAAAAATCAAAGATTTCGCCCTTCCACTTTTAAGAGACGGCTTCTCGATCAAAGAAAAGATAAGCCGTGGTAAAGCTCTCAAGGAAGCTTATGCTAAAGTCAAAGAAGAGTTCATCTCAGACGACCCTGAAGAAGGTTTGGCAGCCGCGGTTGAGAAAATCTACGATAAAGTTAAATCAGAATACATGCGAAACTTGACCCTCAACGATCGCATTCGTATCGACGGACGGTCGACGACCGATATCAGACAAATTACTTGCGAAACTGGAAATCTCGTCAAACCACACGGTTCGGCTCTCTTCACACGCGGCGAAACTCAAGCATTAGCAGCTATAACCCTTGGGTCTGCGGAGGATCAGCAAAGATCAGAAACTCTCTATAATTCTGATTACAAAGAGCGCTTTATGCTGCACTACAATTTCCCTCCATACAGTGTCGGTGAGGCTCGTATGCTCAGGAATCCTGGCCGTCGAGAAATCGGCCATGGCGCATTAGCTCATCGAGCACTCATACCCGTAATTCCTTCCCAAGAGGATTTTGGTTACACAATTAGAGTCGTCTCTGAAGTACTAGAATCAAACGGAAGTTCTTCAATGGCGACCGTCTGCGCTGGAACCTTAGCGATGCTCAAAGCTGGCGTACCTCTAAAAGATCCCGTTGCTGGTATCGCTATGGGACTTATTAAAGAAGGCGATAATTATGCAATTTTGTCTGATATCCTAGGGGACGAAGACCATCTGGGAGACATGGACTTTAAAGTCTGCGGAACCAAAGATGGTATCACAGCGCTGCAAATGGACATTAAAATTTCTGGCTTGACCAAAGAAATCCTCAAGGAAGCTCTTGAACAAGCTAAAGCAGGCCGTCTCCATATCCTCGAAAAGATGAACGAAGAGATTTCTGAGCCGTCTGGAATCAGCGAAAACGCACCGCGCATCTTTAAGATTAAAATCAATCCAGATAAAATCAGAGATGTTATCGGCCCCGGTGGTAAAAACGTCAAACGAATCGTCGCTGAAACCTCAGCAAAAGTCGATATTGATGATTCAGGAATCGTTAGCATCGTCGCACCGGATGTGACTTCAGCGGAAGCAGCCAAATCGATGATTCGTTCTTATACAACCGATCCTGAAGTCGGTGCTATTTATCTCGGAACTGTCGTTAGAGTTGTAGACTTCGGGGCTTTTATCGAGCTTCGCCCTGGTGTTGAAGGACTTTGCCACATCTCACAATTAGCTGACCACCGAGTTGGTAAAGTTGAAGATATCCTTAAACAAGGTGATGAGGTGATGGTTTCTGTACTTGATATCGATCGCCAAGGAAGAATTAAGCTTAGTAGAAAAGATGCCATCGGCAAGCAGCCGACTGTTTAACCGGGCTCCGAAATTTTTTGAAAATAGTCCTTAATATCGACGGATTCGAAGGTCGGACGGGTGAAAGGCGCAAGGAGGAGTGAAACCGCAGTGTACGCGCTGGTACATGAGGATTTCACGACGACGAAGCAACACATCAACCGTCTAGAAATTCAGATCCGGGGTTTAAGTGAGAGGATAAAGGGCCTGGCAAGTCAAATTTGCAAACATGCAAACTTATGCTTCTAGTGCCCTCAAAAGTATCTCATTGCCCTCTTCAGAGTTTCCCGCCTTAATTTGAAGTTGTCCGAGTCCCATCATGAGAACTTTTCGATCACCAATCGTATCAATAACCCTTTTTATGGCGTCGATCGCTAGACTTGTTTGACTGCATTCGTGGCAAACTTGCATAAAAGCCATAAGAGCTGCATCAGAGTCATCTTTGGCATAAATAGACTTCTCTAACCAACGTAGCGCCTCTTCTGTCATACCAACCCTCTGATGAACCAACCCAAGGCCAAAAAACAACTCTGGATCAAAAGCGATTAACTCGAGAGCTTTTTTGAAAAAAATCATCGACTCTTGGTTGGAGTGTATTTGCCAGGCGATAAAGCCAAGGGCTTTATATGCCTTCCAATTACTTTCATCAATCTCGACAGCCTGCAAAAGAACTGAATTCGCCTCATTATAGCGCTCAAGACCGGTGAGAGCTTCTCCCATTATTCTTAGGTAGTGAGACTGTTCACTTAGAGTCAGATTCTTATTTTTGACCTTTTCTCTAGCAAGGTCGAAAGTTTCCTGGAATTTGTATTGCTTAATTGCTTCATCTAAGCCATCTTCACATCCCCTGCTTTCCTCAACCTCAAGATCGAATGGCTTTTGCTGCACATCGAGAGTCTCTTTAATGTCTTTTTTCAATGATTGGTGATCCATCATCACGCCTCTCTGTTGAGTGATAAATTTTAAGACCTTGTTTCTAGCTCTTAAGAGTGATTCCGATTGTGCAATTGTTTTCATAACTGCAGTTGCGACAAGATTAAACGCATCATGCTCAACCGTTAGGCCGCAGTCATGCGACCAATCCGCCGCAATGGTTTGGTCAAAGACGACTGGTACCACGCCACAGGCCATCGCATTAAGCATTGAGAAAGGTAAGGATGAAAAAATATCGTCGCCTCTTGTTTTAGTAACGATCATTAAATCGCTGGCGCAATATAAGTCTTGAAGAAAAGGATTAGAATCCTGATGCAGAAAGTAAATTGAAGACCCCACCCCAGTATGATAGGCGAGCTCTTTAAGCGCACTTGCCTCTGAACCATCACCCACCATAATAAGCTTGCAATGCTCAGCAAGAAGTTTGTTTTCTTTAAACAAGTGGGAAAAAGCTTTGATGGCTAATTCTGGTTGATTATATTGTTCTAACTTCCCTTGAAAGAGAATAACAACATCATCATCAGCCACTTTAATATAGTTTCTGAACTTTTCTCTTTTTTTAACCGAAAAGTTAAATTTACGTTGATTTATGTTCACTGGCAGAAAATGGATGTTAGCTTTGTCAACTCCAACCATTGTAAGATAATTCGCAGTCAAAGATGAAGTTACAATCAATCTGTCAGCATGGTTAATGACATCGTGATGAATAGCTTGAACGTTTCTGTAGCCAAGAAATGAAAAAGGCTGCCACTCGCTGGATATGACGTAAAAGGGAATCTGTTGTTTTTTTGCAAGGCGACTTGCTTGAAAAGTGCAGATTTGA
>CAZBDM010000592.1:0-3153 GCA_964490675.1 uncultured Oligoflexales bacterium | reverse complement strand
CTTGTAAGATCACCCATCTCAAAAGAATCAAGGCCATTAGTGAAGACAAGCAAATCGGACTCAGCAGGATTTTTGAGACTTTTAAGCAGTGCAGTGAGATGGTTGATAACCATATCGATACGCGTTGCACCATCGTAAGGCTTGCTGATCATTTCATCGACTTGCGACCAAGTAGGATTTTTAAGTTCTGTTAATTTTACAACATTGGTACTGAAACCGAATAATGTCAGGGAAGCCGGCGATCTTATCTCAAGGTATTCTCTAAGAGCAGCTCTTCTCAGCTTATGGTCTTTCGCTTCGCTAAGCGAGTAATCCCAATAAATGAAAGCTTGCTTCGCTTCTGGTCTCTTCACTTCTTTAAGTGTCGGAAATGAGTAAGATTCAAAATAGGTCTTACCTTTGCTTTTTTGATGAACCACGCGTAGTGCTTTTTTCTTGTAAGGCACTGTTTCTATAGCAATTTCTATCGGTGGATACCAGTCAGTTTTTCGCAACGCTCCCCTATATGTTAGGACTTTGTCTTTTCGGTCGACTTTTTCTAATTCAAATTCGTCACTGTTGAGGATTTTAGGGATTTGCTTACTGTAGGTTTTGCCAGCAACAGAAAGGCTAAAAGACTCTACTTTACCGAAGTTAAGTGATATCGGTTGTCTTAGAAGACCATTAGCCATCTGTGCTTCAGTTCCAATAGTCAGGCGGATCTTTTTAGTTTTATTTTGAAAGAGGGGAAAGACGCGCATCTTAAAGTTATTACCAGCCGTCCATTGTAAAAGTGCAGGATCGACCCCTCTCCTCACGATTGTTTCATAAGCGACACGGCCTTTTTTCGCTTCGACAATCGCAGATCTTTGGTATTTGCCTTCAATCCACATTCCAAATTCATGAACGTAGCTATTTTGCGGCAACGAGAAAAAGAAAGTTCCCTCTAGAGTGCGAGGAAATTGATTGAAGAAAGTCATTTCATAGGTGACAAGCGTAGAGCTATGTACTGCTTCCACCTTGACGTCAACTTCCTGAAGGACCAGGGACGTTTTGCCTTCTTCACTATTAACGATTAACTCAACGAGCTTCTTTTCTGATTCTTGCGAATAACCCCATGTGGCGTTTAGCAAAAACAACACATAAATAACAATAGAAAAGCTAGCTTGGCACACTGGCATATTCATCCTCTATCAACTTAACGCTATGATTTGAATAGTTTTTTTGTTATCGGGAGGAAAACTAGCAAAGATTAATTTTTTTTGGATAGAATAATTATATTTGACTCTTGGCCTTTAAGAAGTGAAAGTTCAGATCCTCTTAGGGAAGACCTGAACTCTCATTTCAGACAGTCAATGAAATCACTTTACAAGTGATTTTGATTTATTCATTAGGTCGATAAACTCTTGGCGATATCCATGTTCATCATCACCCTGACCCTGGCGCGCCCACTGCAGGGTTTGAGCGATCGAAGAGCTTCCTTTATAAGGAGAATCCCTTAAAACCATACCAAAGCCTGCCACCGAGGCAGCAAATTTAAAGTCACCGGAAGCTTCCGAAAAGCTGTTACCATTATCTTTGACCACGTATTTTACCAGGTTACTTTTGTTCGCATCAGGTTTCTTGTAACGAAGCTTAAGTGTCATGAGTTCATCGTTGCCCGACCCTTTTGAGACTTTTTGATACTTAAGTTTATCAACAGTCTTGAGGTCGATTTTAACACCATGCGGAACGATTTCGTAAAAAGCAGTTACCGAGTGACCTGCACCGATATCACCAGCATCTTTCTTATCATCATTAAAGTCTTGATGAGCCATAATGCGGTTTTCATAACCGATCAGTCGGTAAGCTTGCACCTCAGCTGGATTAAACTCAATCTGAAGCTTGACATCTTTAGCTATTGTCATCATCGTTCCACCGATTTCTTTAACAAGAACCTTACGAGCCTCATTGAGAGTGTCGATATAGGCATAATTTCCGTTGCCTTTATCAGCAAGCTTCTCAAGAGTCGAATCCTTGTAGTTTCCCATACCGAATCCAAGAACAGTCAGAAACACACCACTTTTCGCTTTCTTCTGAATAAGTCTGATTAAAGATCCTTGATTAGTCGTACCAACGTTAAAGTCTCCGTCAGTCGCTAAAATCACTCTGTTGAGCCCGCCTTTGATAAAGTTTTCTTGGGCGATTTTGTAAGCAAGTTGAATTCCTGCCCCACCATTAGTCGACCCACCAGCTGATAGGCGATCAAGAGAATCTAGAATCTTTTGTTTTTCTGCAACAGAGGTTGAAGGAAGAACAACACCCGACGCTCCAGCATAGACCACGATTGCCACACGATCTTTCTCGTTAAGGTTCTCAAGCATAAGCTTCATCGACTTCCTAAGAAGCGGAAGCTTGTTCTGACTACTCATCGAGCCTGAAACATCAAGAAGGAAGACAAGGTTACTATGAGGCCGATCTCCCCAGTCGATGTCTTTACCCTGTAGACCAACTTTGATCAGACGATGCTTTTCATTCCAAGGAGCACTTGCCGTTTCAACATTGACAGAAAAAGGTCGCTTGCTTGGCTGATCATACTTGTAAGTAAAGTAATTGATCATCTCTTCGATACGCACAGCATCCTTCGGAGGTCTTTGACCATTTTTGATAAATCGCCTTAAATTCGCATACGAAGCCGTGTCAACATCGACAGAGAATGTCGATAGCGCATCATCAAGAGGTGACTTGAATGGATTATCTACGATATGATCATAAGCCTCGGTATTAAAATCTTTTTCTCTTTTGTCAGCAGGTTTTGCGTCAGTATCGTCAAAGTTTATAGCGCTCGGCGCTTGTTCCAACCTGCGACCTGTTTGGTTCTTCGACCCCATCCCCTTTTGCAGAGAATACGACTGACCAGGAGTTGATGAAGAAACTAAAGGTTGTCCGCCTCCCGCTTTCCTGGAGCGCTTTTTCATTGGACGAGGAGGAGTTTTCGTAGGGATGGTCTGCACCGCTTTGTCTCTTTTGGGAACAACTGGTTTTGGTTTTGCTGGGCCAAGATTTTGCTTTTCTTTGGCTGTCTTTTTGAACTCCGCTTTTACTTCTACCGGCTCTGGAGCGGGGGTTTCAGCTTCGATGGCTTCGTCATCAGCAGCGACAAATTCGACTTCTTTAAGAACAGTAGTCTCTTCT
>CAZBDM010000591.1:0-3157 GCA_964490675.1 uncultured Oligoflexales bacterium | reverse complement strand
ATCGCCTCCAAACCCAAGATCAGTTACGTTCGGGGCCTTCCCGAATGGCAGTGGAACCTTGCAACACTTGTTTGGAACGGGCCGGTTGATAAGGGACAGAATATTCATCTCATGCTGGTACCGCCGCTGGTTAATCGCTTGCTCAATCTGATGCGTCCCTTACTACTCATTGCTCTGATCATCGGTCTCCTGACAGGCAACCCACCATTACAGTTTATCAAGCAATGGCCGAAAAAGTTGTCGTCTATCCTTGCCATTTTGCTTGTCGTAGGGTTTGGCTTGACAAGCTTCGAAGCGAAAGCCGAAATTCCTAGCAAAGCGATTCTTAAAGAGCTCAAAACAAAACTCAGCGAACCCTCTGCATGTTTACCTGAATGTGCATCTGTACCCCGGATGCGACTCGAGTATGATGAGCAGAGGCTCACTATTCGCATCGAAATCCACGCTGCAGACAACGTCACAGTGCCTTTACCAGCACTCAATAACCAATGGATGCCGTCGGAAGTGATCGTCGATGGTCGAAAGGCGACCTCACTTTCGAGAAATGATGGAGGCAACCTCTACATCGGCTTTGAGCCTGGTCGTCACCAGGTTATTCTGTCTGGACTTTTGCCACTGGTTGAGTCCATCCAGCTTCCTTTAAGTCTAAAACCGCACTGGGTTGAAGCGAGTGGTAAAGGTTGGGTGGTTGAAGGACTTGATAAAGGTATTGTCTCTGGTAACCGCATTATCTTAAAGAGACTCCGTCAACAACAAAGCAATGGTTCGCTAAAAAAGCTTGATGGTAACTATCTTCCGCCTTTTTTAAGGGTCAACCGCGAGTTCTTTATCGGTCTTGATTGGCAGGTGAGAACGACAGTCACGCGCTTGACCCCGAATGGTAACGCGATTCTTGCCAAGATCCCGATTGTCAGTGGAGAGTCTGTAACCAGTGAAGATGTCAAAGTCGTCAACGGTGACGTTGTCATTAATATGAGTCCGCAAACCAATACGATTTCTTGGTTCTCAAACCTTGAAAAAGAAAAAAAACTGACTCTCACCGCCAGCCAAAAAAGCGAATGGGTCGAGCATTGGAGCTTTGATGTTTCACCGATTTGGAACGTCAATTATGAAGGTATTCCACCGATTCAGACAAAAGACTATGCGGCAAAGTGGGTCCCAATTTGGCGTCCTTGGCCTGGTGAAAGCATTTCTCTCGCCTTCGTTCGCCCAAAGGCCACCAAAGGTGAAAGCCTGACAGTCGATTCAGTCGTTGTCGATGTGACACCAGGATTACGGCTGACTGAATCGACCATGAACTTTCGGGTAAGAAGTAGCCGCGGTGAAGACTTAGTCGTCACGCTCCCAGAGAACTCAGAGCTCAGATCGGTTGAAATTAATGGCAGCCGCCGCATCATCCGGCAACAGGGACAAAAGGTCAACATCCCGATTACCCCTGGCAGTCAAAACGTCACGGTAAACTGGCGACAAAGTAAAGGCATCGCCTTTCTCTTTTCAACACCGAAGATTGCTCTCAGTAAAAGTAGCGTCAATTACAACCTCCAGGTACGTCTTAGTGGACGATGGATTCTCTGGTTTAACGGTCCTGGTGCGGGACCAGCCATTCTCTTTTGGGGTAAAGTGCTGATGATTCTTGTCGTCGCCTTTTTACTGGCAAAGATTCCATTGACCCCGCTCAAGACTATTCAGTGGTTTCTCCTCGGTATCGGTCTGAGTCAGGTGCCCCTTGTCAGCTCGCTTGTCATCGTCGGGTTCTTTTTAGTTTTAGGCTGGAAAGCTGGCCGTAAGCCAACCGACAAAGCCTGGCTTTTTAATCTGATTCAAATCGGTCTGGCCCTTTGGGCATGGGTCGCAACAGCTAGCTTTTACGAAGCCATCGAAAGAGGTTTTCTCGGTCAGCCTGACATGCAGATCACAGGTAACGGCTCTTCCAGTTCTTTTCTGAACTGGTACCAAGATATTTCTTCGAGCAACTTACAGCACGCTTTGATCCTTTCGGTACCGACCTTCGTCTACCAAGTGCTGATGTTCCTCTGGGCCATTTGGTTGGTATTCGCTGTCATTAAATGGTCGCAATGGATTTGGCAAAGCTATAGCTGTCACGGCTTCTGGCATCACGGCTCAGATACGGAAGGTAAGAAAAAAGGCTGGTTCTGGCAAAAGAAAAACTTCAAAGACCAGCCTACAGAAGGGTCAACGGAAACGGTCTCGGAAAAACCGCCACGTTTTGATGATCCTGATCCGGTTTAACTTGGGTCATGCAACGGTTGATAAGTTATTCCAGAGCCTCTTTCTTCGAAGGGGCCGTCGCTTTCAAAAATGGCTGTTTGGATTTCATTTTCAGATGGCTCAGCATCGCCTGTACACTCGATCTTAAAAGCCTTCAAATTGACAACCCTTCTATTATTAAGCGGGTCGGTTTGATAGGCATTCACCGAAAATCCCCCTCCCTGAAGACTCAAACCACTTAAACGAACGAAGTATATACCAACCGGTAGGACGTCTAATCCACCACTCATAAACTTTCTAAAAGTGCAGGAACCAGCATCGAAAAAGACATCGCCGGCTGAATAATGCTGACTTTCCAAATAAAGATACGTTCCCGCATAATAGGTCAAGGCATCACCACCACTTACTGAACTCTCGGAAGATTGATCTGACGTAGAACAAGAGGCAAGTAAAATTGAAAGCAAAAGGACAGAAAAAAATCTCATACGTATATTCCTTAAACGACCAACAACATTCAACATAATCGACAATCACGGGCGCGCCCATTCATATCGGAAAAGCGACCAGCTGCTAAAGGGTCAGGACTCTCGATTTATCGTTTCTCAATGTTTAATTAGGTAGTTATATCCAAAAACGGCTCAAGACGTCTTTAGCAAAAGCGACAGAAACTTGGGAGCGGTCGTGAAGAAAACGAAAAACAGAGGCTCGAGGAATCTGAGTATATGAAAAGTCTTTTATTTAGACAGGTTAGGTTGAAGTCAACAGGTTAGAAAACCCCATAAAGCTCATAAAAAGCATAAAATAATTTTAATAATTTGATTTTTTATAGAAATAATATAAAATCCATTTGCTGTGTTATTAATGTTATCTTTTCGGAGTCTCTTATGCACTTTCCTCGAATCGTATTCATCGCGACCGCAGCTTTCAG
>CAZBDM010000590.1:0-3163 GCA_964490675.1 uncultured Oligoflexales bacterium | reverse complement strand
AGATTCAATCAGCTCTAGATGAATGTTTGAAGAGGGCTTCACTTATTTTTGTGACTGGCGGCCTTGGTCCTACTTCTGACGATATCACTCGCGATGTAATCTCGGAGTGGCTTGGAGATGAGCTTCAGTTTAGCGAACTGAGCTGGCAGGAACTTGTTGCCAAGCTCGAAAAAAAATCAATCAAAGTCGCCGAATCAAACAAGCAGCAGTGCTTTTTTCCTAAAGATAGCCAGATTCTCTCTAACGCTATTGGCACCGCTGATGCCATGTTAGTTGACAAAGATTCCTTTAAGCTTTGGGCACTTCCTGGGCCAAGAAGAGAACTTAAAACTATCTGGACCGACCATATCGACAAAAAACTGACGACTTTGATTTCTGACGATCAGCAGATTGTCCTTAAAAAATGGCAAACCATCGGCTGCAGCGAATCAAGGCTTGGGGAGCTTGTCGATAGTGCCCTTGAAGGTTCCGGTCTTGAGGTGGGCTTTCGCAGTCATCTTCCGATTGTGGAGGTTAAAGTCTGGTGTAAAAAAAAGGAGCTGAGAAAGAAGAAGGCTTGGTTTGACCAAGTCGATCATGCCATTAGTGAGTGGGTTGTCTCTCGTGGTCATGGTGATTATGGGGAGGCCTTCCTTCAGTGTCTACCTCAGCAGGTTGCTATTGAAGTGACGGATATTGGAACGGGAGGCGAGGTCGCGCGTCGTTTGATTGATTTGCTCTCCAGTAAAAAAGAAAGCACACTTCTAAAACGACTGACCATACTGACCCAATGGGAAAGGCCGTTCAGTTCAAGTGAATTGCTGGAAGAGCTTTTGTCACTCGCTCAGCCGTCGGTTCTCTCCCTCGCCGTGTCTTCTGAGGATGGACTTAAAAAATGGAGTCTTGGCATGGCTTATGGCGGAAGAATTGAACTAAAGACCTATAACGAACTGTATAGTCGAGAGATTCTTAAACAAAGAATCGGTAAAATTATCGCTGAGAAAGCTCTATTAGGCTGGAAAGATCTTCGGATCGAATTTGATCAAATTTGAAAAAAGGCTGCACCTCAGTCGGTGCAGCCGATTCTTTAAATTATCCAAGTTGTTTAGACATAAAGTCCCAGTTGACCAAATTCCAAAAAGCTTCGATGTATTTTGGGCGCGCGTTGCGGTAGTCAACATAATAGGCATGCTCCCAAACATCGCAGGTCAAAACAGGTTTTAGGTCACCTGTTAGTGGGTTGCCGGCATTGCTCTCTTGAACGATATCTAAGCTGCCGTCTGATTTCTTAACAACAAAAGCCCAGCCTGAACCAAACAGAGTGGCTGCAGCCGTTGAAAACTTTTCTTTAAAATCTGCGAACGAGCCAAAACTTTTATTGATAGCGTCGGCCGCAGCACCACTGGGCTCACCGCCGCCATTTGGGCTCAAGCAGTTCCAGTAGAACGTGTGATTCCAAACTTGCGCAGCGTTGTTGTAGATGCCGCCTTTCGACTTTAAGATCATCTCTTCAAGGGACGCGTTTTCAAACTCGGTGCCTTTGATCAGTCCGTTGAGTTTGGTGACGTAAGCATTGTGATGCTTTCCATAATGGAATTCTAGGGTTTCTTTAGAAATATGGGGCTGAAGTGCATCCATTGCGTATGGTAACTCAGGAAGTGTTACGGCCATGATTGAACCTTTCATTTAGTGAAAAAATACAAAAAACCAAGAAGGCTAATGGTAATATTTATGCCTTTAGAACCATAACTTTGGCTCGCTCAATATACAAGCGTTTACATCGCTATTTCTTTTGTGGCTGCCGCTGTCATCTCTTCAATGATCTTCGCGACAGTTTCTATCTCGTTTATGTTTTCAACGCTTTTACCGGCTTGCCAGAAATCTTTATAATCAGCGCCCCTGGTGTTGGCGCTGCGTAGTTGAAAGAGCGACTTGATCGTATAATAAGTCCGAACCCAGTGCTTTGTTTTTTTGCCCTTAAGCAGGAGGCGAGGCAAAAACCCAGCTGCAGTGCCGGTTTTTTCAATATAGGGAGTGTTGATCACAGCGACTGGCACTCCGCTGATTTTCTCTGTTAAAACAATATCTTTTGACTTGGCTTTGACAATCGCTTTTTTGTAATCGAGATGGGCTGAGCACTCTTTTGTGGCGATAAAGCGGGTTCCCATTTGAACGCCTGAATAGCCAATTTTGAGATGTTCGATAAACTCTTCGGCGCTGCCTACGCCTCCTGCGCTTACCAGAGGCTTACCGCAAGATTCTAAATCTTTGAAGAGTTGCTCAGCAGATTTTGTTCCTGCATGGCCTCCAGCTCGTTTGTTGACGCAAATAAGGCCATCGACTCCTTCCGCTAAAGCTTTGTCGGCCCACTTTCTTTCGGTGATATCGTGGTAAACGATACCACCGACCGCGTGCGCTTTCTCGCAAACCCAGCGTGGGTTGCCAAGGGAAGTAACAAAAAAGCGTATGCCTTCTTCCAAGGCTATATCGAGCCATTCTTTCATCCGGTCTTCATATCGTTTGACTGATTTCTCAACGATGATATTTAATCCCACCGGCTTTTGGGTTAGAGACTGGATGAGCTTGAGCCCCGCACGAAACTCGTGCTTGTGGACGAAGACCATCGAAAGCGGTTGAATGATGCCGATGCCGCCGGATTGTGAGGCCGCTGCAACGAGTTCTGGATTACTGCAAGGGTACATGGCACCACAGATGATGGGAGATTCAATGCCGATTTGTTTGGTAAAGGGGGTCTCAATAGTCATGCTTATATTTTCATCAGGGATTAAACGGTTGACGATAACTCTCGGTAGCCAGGTTATCATGATTTTCGTAGATTTGACGAATCATCGTTAAGTTGCTTGAATACCTGAGAGCTCTGTCAGAAAAGAAGGTACCACATTTCTATGAAAAAAAAATCAAACCGCATCACGACCAGTAGCACCGCTGAGTACTTTGCAAAGAATCTTCAACAGGTTGGCTTTTCCTCTCCAACAAAAGCTGTCCTCACGACCCTCAAAGAATCGGTCGATAATTCCCTTGATGCTTGTGAAGAAAACAAAATTTTACCGAACATAAAAGTGACGATTAAAAAAATAGGACGCGGTGCCTTGAGAAATACAGACCGCATTCAAATCATCGTTCAAGATAACCGCCGCGTTGTCATCAAATTTGATGTAAGAAC
>CAZBDM010000589.1:0-3163 GCA_964490675.1 uncultured Oligoflexales bacterium | reverse complement strand
ATAAACATTGTTGGTGCCGAAGGCGGTTCTTAATTGCTGGAGTTGCGGTTCGTAGTCAGTGGGGTCGAGCAATGCTAGGATACATCCTCCCCCTCCAGCTCCCGTCGGTTTAGCGGCAAGAGCACCTAATTCTTGTGAACGGAAAATAATGTCACGTAACTGATCGGTTACAACTCCGGCCTCATCAAGTTTATCTCCGGCCTTATTCATCGCACGAGCGACTTTTTCAACGTCTCCACGGGCAAGACCATCCTTAACCTGATGAGCGAGTAAGTCAAAGTCTTTGATGTGAGAAGTGCCTTTTCGACCTTTGAAATAAGGTTCGGCTTTTCTTATCATTGCTATCGTAGACGAACGCACACAGCTATCGATGATCGCAAAACGCCAGCAAAAGCGCTTGCTTGCTTGTTCAACCAGTGAAACTTCCGTTGCGCTAGCACCTACCCCACGTCTAAAACTGATCACCTGTTCGTAAGCAACCACTGCGGTATCTAGTCCAGAGGGGTTGCCATGAAAACGGCGTTCCATCATGTTGCCCAAGTGACTTAACTGCTTTTCTTTGAGTTCTTGGTGCATGGAACGCGCGATGCCTTTTAACATCGCTACTGATAAGGCTGCTGATGAGCCCATGCCAGCACCTATCAACACCTTTGACGAGCCGTTAATTTGCAGAGAAAAGGGCTTACACTTAAGGGCTAAGAATGCATCGTCAATCATTTTGACCAAGTGATTTGATACCTTTTGTCCGCAAAGATTCATTTGCATAACATTTTTTTCAGGCGTCGGCTCGATCTCTAAACTAATGCGATGTTTAAGGACCGGCATAGCGACTGCTTCAGCGCCGTAGACGACAGCGTGTTCGCCAATGATGATTGCTTTACCGCATGCTGAAGCGTGACTCTTTGTTAGAGTCGAAGAGACTTTGTTAAAGTCTAAGATAGGTAATTCGTTAATGGGTAAATTGGGCCTCGGTTCCGTTCTACCGCTCAATGAAGTTCTCCTGTCAATCAATCGCAAGTTAGCTTTATCTGAGGGCCATTCCCAATATAGTCTTCAATGATATCAATGTCATTAAAACGTGCATGAATTTCCTCAATAATTTTAACTGATTGATTTGATTGGCAAATCACGTGGATATTAGGGCCAGCATCGATGGTAAACCAGGCGGGGAGGCCGTCTTGCCTTCTTTTCTCCCGTAACCAAGTGATAAATTGTATAGATTTTTCGCTTAAATATTGTACAGATGGCTGACCTGTCATCATGACGGCGTGCATTTCTAAAGCTTCTGTCTCGAGAAGTGTACCGAGGCTTTCTAGATCTTTTTTTTCTATGGCTTGACGCATCATAGCGAGTCTTTCTGGTATCACCGCTAGCCTTGCCGGGAACAGGGGGCTTTGCCATGCAGCTTGGTGTGCGCCTGAGGAAGACACAGATTTGGTTTTGTTTGAAAGCACACAAATGAGATCGCAAAGCTGCCATTTTTCTGGGGGGTAAACTTGGCAAAGCTTTTGTCTGCTGGGCTCTGTGCCCTTTTGCCAATGGACGAAACCTCCCCATAGACTCCGTCCTGCACTTCCCGAGCCCATACGTGCAAGGTGTGCAACGGCTTCTCTCGAAAAATTATGCTGCTGAAGATCTTCAAAACTTTCCGCTTCGGTCCAAGCGCACAAAGCGGCAATAGTAAGGGCAGCCATGCCACTTGCACTACTAGCGATGCCGCATTCGGCTGGGAAGGTGTTCTTAGACTCAATAACAAGGTGATCTTTGAAGCCTGTCAGATGCCGCAACTTTTCAAGATGCTTCTCTGCGCGCCTGTGTCCTTCGGTGAGACCTTCGATCGTGACGAGGTCTTTGTTGGCTTTTGATTTTTGTGCTCTAGTAATGGTTTTGGCGTTATTAAGGGTCATCGAAAACGAATCACCAGAAGGCCATTGTTGGTCAACGTTTGCTTTACCCCAATATTTAAGAAAAGCGATATTGCTAGGAGCCTCTACGATATAGGTTTTCATTGTTCTTCCTGTTGTGCTGAAGGAGCAATGATCTCACTTCCCTTGTTGGAAAAACCATAAGGGGAAAGATGCCAACCTTCTCGAGATAGTCCTTTCAGTATGAGATCAAGCACATCTCTATTGGCAAAGATCAACAACGCATCCTCACCACCAGCGCCGGTGGTTTTGTAACTCCAGGTCTTATCGCAACCTTCGATCCTCATTAGTGTCTGGGCGACTTGGCTTGGATAGTGAGGGGAGTCCTCGAGACATCTTCTCTGCTGTTTAACGTATGGAGTCAGATCTTTTGCAATACCTTTAATGCAGTCAGATTCTAAAACTTTTTGAAAGCGTTCGATAAGCTGCTCCGATGCTTTTTGCAGCGCTTCAAAGCGCTTAGATTCTTGCAGCCATAGCAGAGTATCATTCATAACCTTTTTGGTCGGAGCGCCTTTGCCGCCGACGAGAATGTGCACTTCGTCGTTAAGATAGATGTTATCAGAACACTTGATTTTGGTTACTTTCCCGGGCCATTGCCGACTGTTTGGTTGGTAACGAATCAAACCACCATGATGTTGTGTGAGGATATCGTAACCAGATGCGTTTTTTTGATGGCTTTTTTGCAGATCGTAGGCAAGAGCTTGCGCGTCTAGCAAAGGGTCTGCTTGGGACGGGTTTGAGAGATAATTAAACGCACCTAAAACAGCTAGTCTGAGAGCAGATGAGCTTCCAAAGCCATGTCTAATATCAAGTTGCGAGTTAATCTTTAGCGCGCCGCCTCCTAGTTTAAAGTGCTGCCGCGCGAAGCTAACTGTGTCTGCTAAGATATTTTTAGTCTCTTTTGAGCGATGGTATCCATCGTCAACGATGACAGGCTTTTGCCAGAGGTTTGATGAGACTTCGAAGCTGTCACGGCTTTGAAGAGTGATTCTGGCGGTGAGAAATCCATCGACTGTCGAAGACAGACAGGCGCCCCCCTTTAATACCGAGTATTCGCCAGCTAGCATGACCTTTCCAGGAACCCTGACTGTGACTGAGGTCATGCTTTAGTGGCTCCACTCCTTTTGAGAAGATCGATGTTTTTTTGGTGCAGAGCCATATGACCTTTTTGAATGCCTTCTGAGGCTAAGGCACGCAGAGCGGCGAGATTTTGTGCCAGTCCGACACAACATATA
>CAZBDM010000588.1:0-3171 GCA_964490675.1 uncultured Oligoflexales bacterium | reverse complement strand
TGACGATTTCATTTAAAGATGGAATCCCCGTTAAGGTCGTCAATAAAGAGGACGGCATCGAGAAGACCGAACCTCTAGAACTTTTTTGTTACCTCAATGAGGTCGGTGAAGCGAATGGTGTCGGGCGCATTGATCTTGTTGAAAACCGTTTTGTCGGCATTAAATCGCGCGGTATCTACGAAACTCCTGGAGGCACCATCCTTTATCACGCCCATAAAGATATCGAAGGTATCGCTATGGATAGGGAAGTGATGCGTCTCAGAGATATGCTGGCTGCTAAGTTTTCTGAGCTTATTTATAACGGCTTTTGGTTTAGTCCAGAGATGGAGTTTCTACGAGCAGCTATCGATAAAAGCCAAGAAATTGTCGATGGAGACGTACAACTAAAGATCTTTAAAGGTAATGTCTTCGTGCAAGGAAGGAGCAGTCCAACCTCACTTTATAATCAAGACTTCTCAAGTATGGATATTGAGGGTGGCTTTAATCAGCAAGACTCGGAAGGCTTTATTAAGATTAACGCTATTCGATTGATTGCCCACCACGTTGTCAGCCGCAAAAAACCAGGTCAGGCCTAACCTGCAGAAACTTAGGTAATATTTACCTATTTGATCTTGTACATTTTGACCGATAGTCCTAAGAAGTATCATTTAACGTACGGCTTAGGACTATGAAAACTCTTCTCGCTACTAGAAAATTCGCACCCTTCTTCTGGACGCAGTTTTTCGGCGCTTTCAATGACAATATTTTCAAAAATGCTTTGGTGATTTTTATCGCCTTTAAAATAGTTAGCGAAACCGAATCCGCCCTATACGTGCAACTTGCTTCAGGACTTTTTGTCTTGCCGTTCTTTTTGTTTTCACCCTTGGCTGGGCAAATTGCCGATAAATACGATAAAGCAAAAATCATCCAATGGACGAAGCTTGCTGAATGCGGAATCATGACCCTTGGTGCTTTGTCGCTGATCTTTGAAAATATATTTTTTATGATCTTTGTCCTTTTTCTTATGGCGGTACAGTCAACTTTTTTTGGTCCAGTTAAATACAGTATTCTGCCGCAGACCTTGCATGAAAGAGAGCTCATGGAAGGTACAGGTCTCGTTGAAATGGGCACCTTTATCGCCATTTTGACAGGCACGATTCTCGGTGGTTTGCTGATTAAAGAAGGCACCACTTGGGTAGGCCTAGCGGTCGTTGTGGTTGCTGTTCCAGCAGCTGCAGGTGCTGCCCTAATGTATGCTGTCGGTCTATCGACTATTGAGATCTTCGGTATCGTCGCCCTTCTTAATCTTATCGTTACTTTATATATCTTCACGCTGCTGCCAGAATTTGTCTTGCGTTTTGGAATGTGGGTGATGGCGCGTACGATTTATCGTTTTAAGTATCACGGACGCGATAAGATCCCTCACACTGGTGCTGTGCTTGTGATCGCCAATCATGTCAGCTTTATCGATTGGTTTTTGCTGTCAGCGGTCTGCCAAAGGCCGATTCGTTTCGTTATGTATTATAAAATTTTCAATATTCCAGTACTTAAACAGATTTTTAAACTTGGAGGAGCGATCCCTATCGCGGGAGCTAAAGAAAACCCTAAGATCAAAGAACAAGCTTTTGAAAGTATATCTGAAGCACTTAAGAATGGGGAAGTGGTGGGCCTCTTTCCCGAGGGTATGATTACCCATGATGGGGAGCTTAATCTTTTTAGAAGAGGCGTTGAAGAAGTGCTTCAAAGAAATCAGGTTCCGGTTGTACCGATTGCTATAAAAGGCGTTTGGGGAAGCTTTTTTAGCCGTAAAGGCGGTCCCGCAATGGGCAAGTTACCTAAGCCAAAACGCCGCAAGATCACCATGGAAGTAGGTAACATCATCGATAAGGTGGTCGATGCAAACCAGCTGCAAAGTGTCATTGCCGCTCTCATGACGAAAGACAAAAAGCAGCAGGTTTCTTAGTCGAGCGTGCAAAACCCCTAATCTCTGCGTTATCTTCGTCGCTAATCGCCTCTACGCCTCGACGCCATGATCTAAGGTGTTTTTCACGATCGACTTCTTAAACGACCGAGATTAGTCGTTAAGAATCTGGCTCAAAAATAACTTGGTGCGAGCATTTTTTGGATCGCTAAATAGCTTATCCGGAGTATTGACTTCGACAATCTCACCTTCATCCATAAAGACAACCCGGTCAGCCACTCGTTTAGCAAAGCCCATTTCGTGGGTGACGCAAAGCATAGTGATGCCACTTTCTGCTAATTCAATCATAACGTCGAGTACTTCTTTGATCATCTCAGGATCAAGGGCAGAAGTCGGCTCATCAAAAAGCATGATACGGGGGTTCATACAAAGAGAGCGGGCGATAGCAACACGTTGTTTTTGACCTCCAGACAATTGCTCGGGATACTTATGAGCTTGATCAGGAATCTTAACTCTTTCAAGGAGCTCCATGGCCTGCGCTTCGGCTTTATCTTTGGATACTTTCTTCACCCAAATCGGTGCCAGCGTCAAATTGTCGAGGACAGATAAGTGAGGGAAGAGATTAAAGTGTTGGAATACCATACCGACTTCGCTACGAATCTTTTCGATATCCTTTAGATTGCGAGTGAGCTCAGTACCATCGACATTGATAATGCCGTCCTGATGTTCTTCGAGGCGATTGATGCAACGGATCATCGTTGACTTACCCGAGCCTGATGGGCCGCAGATGACAATGCGTTCGCCTTTCTTAACATCGAGGTTGATGTTCTTTAGAACGTGAAAGTTACCGTACCATTTATTGACATTGTTTAATTGAATGATGGGTGATTCATTGCTGATCTGAGGCGATTGTGTCATGCTTAGTGACCTCTCTGGAGTGATTTTTCGATCGAACGAGAATACTTGGACATGCTAAAGCAAAAGATCCAAAAAAACAGGGCGGCAAAGACGTAGCCTTCAGTAACAAATTCAAGCCAATCAGGATCGTTAACAGCTGCTTGGATGATCCCGAGAAGATCAAACATACCGATAATTGTCACCAGTGTTGTATCTTTGAAAAGCCCGATAAAAGTGTTCACAATACCCGGAATGACATGCTTCAGTGCTTGCGGTAAAATAATCAGCGACATCGATTTGTAATAGTTAAGGCCAAGTGCTTTTGCTGCTTCATACTGACCTTTTGGAATAGCTTGAAGTCCACCGCGCACGAC
>CAZBDM010000587.1:0-3171 GCA_964490675.1 uncultured Oligoflexales bacterium | reverse complement strand
AAAGCTGTACCCAAGAAATTGCCAAGATCAAGATGCGCTATAGTACGGCGTACTTCCTTTTGTGAAGAGTGCAGATATAAAAAAAATCTCACTAGACTGATGACGTGATGCTTTATATTTGAGAGTAAAAAACCATGGCATTCTCGTCAACTTCAAAAGCATGGCCACAAATTTTGTCAATTTGTTAAAATTGACACAATCAAGGTCCCCTGACTAGAGTACCGATGGCATGAGTGGGCATTAAAAACTAGAGTATTATTGACAAGGAAAGTGTCGGGCGATAAACATTTGTGCACTACGACCTTCGACAATCTTTGTTAAGGGTGTTTAAAGTGCTCCACATTTTCAACCCATTGTTTTCACTTAACTTCTTGGTCCTACTATGACGCAAACTGCATTAAACTTTGAGATTGCCTTTACCCTCATCTTGCTTGCTTTCACAATCTTTCTCTTCGTCCGGGATAAGATCAGAGTCGACGTCGTATCCATTCTCGTACTGGTCATACTAGGTATTTGTACCGTGATCCCAGGCCTTGAATCCATGCTAGATCCCAAAGACCTGTTTATCGGATTTAAAAGTAATGCCGTCGTGTCGATTATGGCCGTTATGATTATCGGGGCCGGCTTAGAGAAAACCGCGGTTATGAACAAGGTTGCCGGCTTCATTTTGAAAAATGCTGGCCAAAGCGAAAGCAAGATCATTGCGATGGTCTCAACAGCAGTGGGAATTGTTTCTAGCTTCATGCAAAATGTCGGAGCAGCCGCCCTTTTCATTCCCGTGCTAAAAAATATCTCCCAAAGAGTCGGTATTCCCTTATCCCGCTCTTTGATTCCCATGGCATTTGCAGCCATCTTAGGAGGAACCATCACCCTAGTTGCCTCTGGCCCTTTAATCCTTCTGAATGATCTTATCAAAAACTCTAATCAAAATTTGGACCCCGCACAGCAGATGGCTGAGTTTGGTATGTTTGAAGTCACCCCTTTAGGCATTGCACTTTTACTTTCTGGTATCATCTTTTTCTTCTTTTTTGGCAACAAAGTCCTTCCTTCCACCAAGGGGGTCGAAACCAACCCAAATATAAAAGACTACCTCCAGGATCAATACGGCATCAACGCTGGCCTACATGAAATGCTGGCGACCGGCGACATGAGCGTCAAAGACATGGAAGGCAAGTTGCAACTCAAACGCATCGTCGCTGTGCAAAGTAAACGGGGTCTTATTATGGCTCCAGATCGCAATCTAGAAGTCAAACAGGGCGACCAAATTGCATTCTTTTCTGATAGTAACGGCATAACTAATGCAGAAAAAGCCGGCTATCAACCGTCCACGGAAATGAAATACTTTGATGAAACCCTAGCCCCAAACCTTGCCGGTGTCTCAGAAATTTTGATTCCACCCGATTCACCCTTGATCGGTAAGACCGCACTGGAAGTGAGAATGCGTCAGACCTACGGAATAAATCTGATAGGCATATCAAGAGATAATACCATCGTAAAAGATAATGTCAGATCAACTCCTTTGAAGACATCCGATGTGCTAATCAGCTATACGTCCTGGGAAGACCTTTCAAAAATCGAACCTTTAAAAGAACTCATTGTCCTAACGAGAGACTATCCAAAAGTCGAGCTACGGCCTCACAAGGTTAAAGAGGCCTTGTTTTTCTTTGCACTCGCTATTGGACTTGTGCTTTTTTCTCCTTTAAAACTCCCCGTATCCCTTTTCATTGGGGCTATTGGCATGATTTTAACCAATGTACTTTCGATCGATGACGCCTACAAAGCAATTAGCTGGAAAACCATATTCTTACTAGCAGGGCTCATCCCTCTGGGACTAGCAGTCGAAAACACAGGAACTGCAAACTTTATGGCTCAGATGGTCTTGAAGTTAGTCGACGGGTTTCCTGTCTGGGCTCTACAACTCGCGGTAGGATTTTTGGCCATGGTGTTCAGCTCAGTCATGTCAAATGTTGGTGCTACGGTGCTACTGGTTCCACTAGCCGTAAACATCGCTTTAGGTGTGGATGCTGACCCTCGCGCTATGAGTTTATTGGTAGCTGTCGGAGTGTCGAACGCTTTTATTATTCCTACCCATCAGGTTAATGCTCTAGTGATGGGACCCGGTGGCTATCAAGTAAAAGACTTTGTCAAGGTCGGCACCATCATGTCCATCATCTTTTTAATCATCAGCGTTTTAGGGATTCAGCTTCTTTATTAAGGGAATGTTGAGCCCGTATAATTGCTAGGAATGGGTCCATGACTATCAAAGATAGCTACGATTTTGCCAAAACTTGAAAGTTTGCTCTTCTTTCTACTGTAAACGGAGTCGTCGGGTTCTTTTTGAATTTCACGAACAATCGAGTTGCTTTGATCTAGTCATGAAAAAATTTGATTGCTTACCGGAGGAAGAGGTTCAGACCTAAGACTGAGTGGGGGTTTCCACCCCCTATGAGCACCAAAGGGTGATCTATTCGGCCCTTAAGGACCGAGATTGCGACGAACCTTGTTAAAGAGTGAAACCTAAAGACGTGTAAAATCGAGAACTCTGGTATAACTGTCATAGTCATCTTCCGTTTCAGCTCTTACAGTGACCCGGTATTTATATCCCACAGCTACAAAAATGCCACTTTGTGTGGGCATAGAAGAAGTAAGCGATGACCATTTTTCATATCGTTTGCTATAGTATTCTATCTTTACATTACCCTTAGCGCGATAAGTGGTGCCATCATCTCTCGTTACAAGCATATGATTGACGTCGATTCTTTTAAGCTTTACTTCCACAACTTCTGCACCGGACAAAACCTCTCCTGAACGTAAAGTGAAATTGGTACTACCAAATCCACTGTCAATCTCGAATGAGCCATCGTAGGTTTCAAACATAGAAAGAGCTTTTGACTCAAGAACAGTGGGAGTATTAGTCCCATCTAAAGACAAGAGATCAAAGCTACCTCTTTGATTGCCGAACCGGTAATCAACACCATCATCGTTGAAATAGCGGTAGGTCTTATAAATGACACGATCGAGGATTTTTACTTTAAATGTCAAAGACTTTTGACCTGGATCGTTTCCGATAGGATCCACTTCATCTGCACTAGCCGTAAAGGAAACAAACGTTAAAGTGTAAGCGGCTTTTTTTACCCACCTTGCTTTAAAGGCAAAAGCTCTTCCAGGTCA
>CAZBDM010000586.1:1077-3198 GCA_964490675.1 uncultured Oligoflexales bacterium | reverse complement strand
CTCAAAGGTTTGATTGGATTGCAGGTGTTTTTTTATGAGAAATCCGGGCTAGAAGGATAGAAACGCTTATCGAAATCTTATTGGAGGCTTCTCATGTCCCTTCACAAAATCACGCTCTTATCAATCTGGTTGCTGAGCGGACTTGTGTCACAATTGGCTTTCTCTAATCAAAGAGAGCTTGGTTGCGCGCATCATGTCATCGCTAAGGACTTGTCTGAAAAAGAATGGGAAAACCTATTTGTATGGCAGGCGCGATCGTTTTCATATTTGTATGATCGGATCAATCGAATTGACAGAATTGTTGAGGCATTAGGACCATCAGATTTGCCCGTCGGACAAAAAATGGCTTCATCTTCAGAATTATCCGATCAAATAGAACAATTAGAGACTATGCAGCGCAGTGCCTATGGTCAGATGTTAGCAAACAGCCGCCACCCTATCAGTACTATTAGAAGTCAATTGCAAGAGTCAGGCTACGAATTGAACTTTGACCCCTTGCTTGTTTTAGACAGAGGTCAAACAGGACTTCGCGATTTAATAAACAGAGTTGTTGTGGTGGATGTCGGCCAGATGAGTAACCTAGGGTCACTATTGGCGACCTTATATCACGAACAAGACCACGTCGAGTTCTTAAGAGTCGCTGAAAAAGCCATGCCTTCGATTCTGAGCTCGGTGGCAAAACCGTTGGGAAAACCTGGCTTTCTTTTGGAGGAGCTCTCCACTTATCTTATAGGCCTCAAGCAGCTTTTGCGAGCCTACGAAACATTAACGAAAGACCATATAAAAGCGCAGCTTTCTCCCCAAATAGTCACCCATATCGAGCGAAGCCTCAACTATGGAATCGCTGGTGATTTTCGCTACCTTGTTGAGTTTGTTCAGCATTCATTGAGAATGACCGATCAATCCTTATCGACTATAGACCTGTTTCTATCCACACCTAGAGAGAGTCTCAGTTTAAAAAGCGAGAAGCAAAGTGTAGATATCTTACTACCTGCCCATAGGCACGTTGGTTTTGACTTTTACGACGAAGGGACTGCTATCGCTTTTGGGTGGTTCGTAGAAGGTCGTTTGGATGCAGAAGAATACTGGGCATCTCCTATCTATAGGCCGCAGCAGTGGAGTTCTCTTCATTCAATGAGACAGTTGTCTGTTAAAGAACAGGATCTTTTCAAAAATTCAGATCGAAGTTACCAATCCGTCTCTCGGGTACTGCAAGAGATCCGTCCCCAGTTAGCTGAGCTGCAATCAACCTTATTTTTTCTTGCACCTCGGATCGTCACTCTTAAAAGCCTATGGGAGCAGAAACCATCTGGTTGGTTAAGTCAATTTGACGACACGAGAGCTGAAGCTTATCGGGCTATTGAAGGATTAAAGTGATTGCAACTAGCTTGCTGATTTCTTCTTTTTTGAGCTGTTAAGAGCTTTATTGACCTTTTCAAGAGTGATTCGGGCTTTATCAAAATCAGACTTGAGATCGATGCATTTTTGCAAGTATTCGGCAGCTTTTTGATAACTCGCACGTGTTTTTTTCGATACGTAGGCAAGTGCCATGTTGTAATAAATACGATAGTTTTCCTTAAATTTGGGGAAAAACCGCACGGCCCGACTGTACTCATCGAGGGCTTCTTGTGAACGTCCCTCTCGAGACAACAGAACACCTTTGTTATTGTAATGTCGGACGATTTCCATCGGACTTGAATTTTGCTTGCCAAGCTGACAAGCTTCATCATCATAACCAAAATCATAAAGTCTCGCGTATAGATCAAACTTCACGTCTGGATCTTCTGGCGACAAATCGATAAGTTGTTGCATCTTGTTGACCGACTTTTGTGGTTCTTTTAGATGAAGGTAGAGAGTCGCCATTTCGTTAATACGATCGATGTTCTTTGGAGCTACTTTATCAGCTTGTTCTAATGCTTTGGCTGCTTCCTTGTGCTTGCCAAGCAGCATAAGAAGACGACCTTTCGCATTGATAAGCGCGATGTCTTCAGGGTTTGTATCAAGCATTGATTCGGTTACAGCAAGAGCATCCTCGTATTTACCTGCCTTTTCATAAAGGTCGATAAGAAGATGTAAACCTTTCGGTCCGAACTCTTTCAGTCTCTTTCTGACAAAGGCAGC
>CAZBDM010000586.1:0-1067 GCA_964490675.1 uncultured Oligoflexales bacterium | reverse complement strand
TCGTATGCAGAACGTATGTGTAGCCTGTCACTCCAGCAGCTTCATCGAAGGCTTTATTTTTCGTATAAAAGTTGAGAACTTTTTCTTTGACTTCCCCAAAAGCTAAAGCTCTATTTCTGGTGACTTTGCCGCGGCTAAGATAAGGGAGAAGTTTGATAATACTGAAGGGTTTTGTGATCACCTCTGCATCACCAAGCTCACCGATCAAGGCATCATCGCCACTGTTACGCTTCTGACCAGACGTAAGAATGAATGCCGTCGCTCTCTTATCGATATTTTCATGGCGACGCCACTTTTGAATAAGAGCTAACCCAGGCAAGTCTTCAAACTCAATTTCTAACAGAGCCACATCGTAGCGATTTTGATTGAAATGATAGAGAGCAGTCTCGAGCTTAAGCGCGACGTCAACGCGGATATTGTATTTTTCCAGACCTTTTTGGACGCTCTTCAAAACCGACTCATCATCATCAACGACAAGAATCTTGTTTGGCAAATTGTCTTTATTCGATGCTGACATCTTCGGTCGTCTTCCATCGTATAAAAATCATCAAAAATCTAAGTACATTCACATTCGTAATCGGTAACCTACCCTGAAGGTTAAAGCTTGAGCAATATGACAAAATGGTAAAATTTCTTTCGGGGATGCTTTCGATTTGTTGGAAGATTGGTTAAGATAGGAGAAATAAATCGTCAAAACTACATCTTAAGGAGGCCGTGTTGAAGCTAGGTATATGCACAGGCGGGGGAGATTGTCCTGGACTTAATGCTGCTATTAGAGCCGCCACGAAGCACGCCATCGGTAGTTTTGGCATGGAGGTGATTGGTATTAAAGACAGCTTTAATGGCCTCATGAAATCACCACAGAAGTTCGTCCCACTCAATTTTGCCTCGGTGACAGACATTCTGTCAAAAGGCGGCACCATCCTCGGAACGGAAAACCGCGACAATCCCCTTAAAGATCCCGCACGCCGACAAAAGTCAATCAAAGCTGTACATGATTCGTTTCGTGCCCTCGCACTAGATGGTCTTATCGTCGTTGGTGGAGAAGGGACCCAAAGCATGGCCGC
>CAZBDM010000585.1:0-3199 GCA_964490675.1 uncultured Oligoflexales bacterium | reverse complement strand
AGGTATTAAAACAAGTACTATAACTCACCTGAAATATCGAAAAGAAATCTTGGCACCTTGGATTTCTCGCCGTCAGCTTCCGTGTAGAGAACAGTAAAAAGTGAAAGTTTTGTCAGTGCTAAGGCTCCTGCACCTACAAGGTCACCGCCAAAAGGAATCAGCACACCAAATCCATAATCCCGGTAGACTCTATTGCGATCTTCATCAAAGCTCTGCCCCTGGTCGTAAAATAAGTCAAACTTAATCTTACGACTAAGAATGAGGGTATTGCCAGGGATTGGAAAATAAAGCGGTAAAAGAAGATCATTAACTGAAGTGATGACTTTTTTAGAGCGTTCGATGCCGGTAACATCAAGTCTCATACCGGCCTCATCGACATCGTTTACTCTGAAAAGAACCTCTTCTGGGACTTGATCTTCCGTTCTTACTTCGCCAGCAAAGACCTTCGATTCAATACGGCTTGTCGAAAAAATATCGCAAGCAAGTCTGACGTTTCCAGTATGTCGATTATAGGAAAAATTAGCTGCTAAGCCTTCTGGAGCGTGTTCTAGTTGGGTATATAAATGACCATAACAAGTGTCTGTTATGGGGGCGACCTTAAATCCGACTGTTGCGGTTTGATGCTCGCTATTGTCAACTCCGACGGTTTCCCTATGAGAAAGTCTCAACATGAGTGAGAGTCTAGGGTTGAATAAAAAGAGAGGGTCTCTTAGTACGGAAAAAGAAATGTTTCGAGAGCGTTCGTAGTCTTGTGAGATGTTTGCCTCTAAGTCCAGGGCATGTTTGGCAATGTTGTAGCGTCTTAGGATTTGGAATGCGTAGAGGTCGTCCCATGGAGCAGCTTCGATTCCTAAAAAAAGACCGCTTTGAATATATCTAAAAACGCCTGCTTGAATGGCAATGGAAACCGGTTCAGCTGGACGTCTAAAAAAGTAAGGAAGCCAAATAACCGTATATCCTGAATCTGAAAGGGTTGTTGCTGAGCCGGGGAAGAAGTTTACCCCAGGTAATTTATTGGTATTGTTGAAGCGGTTGCTATCAAAAAGATCATCGTAAGGATCGATTTCTATGATTTCAGGTTCGTTGTCGGTAATGAAATTCACTTGCCATAAGGGCGGAACCGAATTTTTTATTTTTTCAGAACGTGCAAGATAGCGTTTGCCACTGCTGTCTACGACCAACGTATTGATTGGCAAAAGAAGCTCACCATCTTGGCGAATGATGACTTTTGCATGCCATTTACCGAGAGATGCTTTCTTTTTTTCAAATGATTCAATCGCGAAATCAGGCCAACCTCCTTCGGTCCACCATTGTTTCAAATAGTTAGCTAGATTTGACTTTTGACTTTTTGAGATCTTTAAGTCATTTGAAAAGAAATGGTCATAAAAATCTTTTGGTCGAACCATTTTAAAGCGGTATTTTTTTAAAAAGCTTTGCATAAGTATAGCAAAGTGTTCTTCCCCAAATGCTGACTTTAGATAGCGTAGTGCAATAGCGTGTTTTACAAATAAAAGGGGGTTTTGTAGGCGGATGCTGGTTTTCGTTTCTAGATTTCCATTTGTTAAAGGAGAAAATGGATTGTTTCTCCTCAAAACAGCAGCACTCATGTCTTGAATCTGCTGGTAATTAAAGCGAATTCTACTGAGAGTTTTGTTGACCTGGCTAAAAAGATTATAGTTTTTATTGTGCTCTTTGAGAGCTGCAAGAGTGGCGAATTCTGCAATACCGCTATGGAACCAGCGATTGTCGATACTCTCCGGTCTTAAAGTTGCTTCTGACCACTGATTAGCAATCAGAGAAGTGATCATCCAATGTTGCCAATTAAGAACATCCTTCTGAAGTGATTTGAAAACGTCCTGACGAGGTCTATTGAAAGCGATAAAGCCAGGAATGCCCGACTCTTGAACTTCGGCTGTCTCAACAATCACGAGTTTTTTATAGGGAAAGGTTCCAAACCATTTTCTATGTGAGCTAAACGCTTGCTTTATGGTTGGAACAAGAGAAAGGAACTGTTCAGACTTGTAGTGAAGCTCTGCAGTAACATCGTCGATAACGAAGGATTTAATTTTTAAGTAGCGTGAAAGAGCAAAAGCAAATTTATGTCCTCTTAAGTTTACTTCAGCGTATCTTGGCAGAGACTCTTTACTCAGTGTTCCAGGGGTAATGAGTTGCCAACCTCTCGGGTACTTAATGGTTGTCTTAATCTGTACATCTACGAAAGGCTTGAAATAGATACTTGCTAGACCACTTTCTGGACACTCTTCGAGGGGTTTAGGGTAAAAACCATCATAAAACCAGTCATTAATATCACCGTTGGGTAGGTGGGGAGCGCGGGCCTTAAACGACAGTTTGATGGTCTCGTCTTTTGAGCTAATCACTGAAGGTGGGATTCTCAAAAGGTATGGCGTATCGAGGGAGAGTTTAAGGCGCATCCAAGGGCTACTGACCTCTTGCAAGGAGCCAGAATCAATTTTTTGATCGGTTTTATTGATGACCACATCAAAATGTGAAGACGGAGTTTTAAAAGAGAGTCGGTCGATATCGTTGTAGGGTAAATAAAAACAACGTTCTCTTCCAGGTTGAAACCCCTTTACCGAGATTTCTCCATCAAGCAGACGCGGAAGGCCTTTGTCGTCCTCTTCGATATTTACCGAGACAAAAATTTTTGCTGAGTTTGATGCGTAGCAAAACGGGGCTATAAAGATAGCCCATAAAGAAATGATTAAGTAATAACGCATCTTGATTGTCACCAAGGAAACTTTAACGGTGCTCCGTGGCTATTTTTGCCACGGAGCTAGATTATTCTTCTGGAAAAAATCTTTTTTCGGTTTCAGCGTGTTCTTTAAGAAGGTCACAGGGCTGAAAGCGTTCACCGTACTCGTCTTTCAGCTCAGAAAGCCTCTCGCAGATAGCCGCTGCACCTAGGTGGTCGACGTATTTGAAAGGACCGCCCCAAAACGGTGGAAAACCTAGTCCAAAGACGGCACCGACATCACCGTCATAAGCCGTATTTAAAATCCCTTCTTCAAGACAGCGCAACGACTCATTGACGAAGGTTAAGACGCACCGATCGACGATATCTTTAGATTTGGGCGGCTTTTGTTCAGAATCTGCGCCCTTTCTAATGATGTCATAGATTTCATCGTCGGCTTCTTGTTTTTTACCATTTTCATAGAGGTAAAACCCTTTACCATTTTTA
>CAZBDM010000584.1:0-3203 GCA_964490675.1 uncultured Oligoflexales bacterium | reverse complement strand
AAAGGCAAAAGCTTGTGGAGCCAAAAGACACCATAAACCAATATTTACATAAAGCCTTAACATTGCATCAAACTCCTAACTATCGTAGAATGACTTATATTATTAATGTTTTTAAAATATCAAGTTTTATTTTATAAAATACATTAATAACTCACGTATTTTAAGGAGCAGAATGCGAGCTAACAGGAAGCAAATCGACCTGATACGTTGGTACCAAAAAAACCAACTTGACGAGCTGAAAGCCGAAGTCACTCAAGTAAACTTCGGATTTTCTTGTGGTCACAACGCCCTGAAAAACATCAATCACTTGAAGCAAGTTCATGGCAAAACAATTGTCGAAGCTGGCGACGAGACAGCTTTTCAATCAAAAGCTAGGCCGTCCGGAGATGGTATTTTCTGTCGTCACAAAGATTCGATCATTGCGGTTAAAACAGCTGACTGCTTGCCTATCCTTATCACTGATGAAGACACTTTGGCGATCGCCTTACATGCTGGTTGGCGGGGACTTGCCAAGGGGATCACTCAACAAGCTTTCGAGCTTGTTTCGCAATTAGATGTGAATATTAAACACCTTAAGGTCATTTTAGGGCCAGCCATTACCCCACAAAATTATGAAGTGAGTGAAGAAGTCATTTGTGCATTCGAAGATAGCCCTCTTGATTTTAATGATCAAGAGTTGGCTTTTGGACTGAGTAAATCAAAGACAGGAAAGTGGCAGATAGATCTTTCACTTTTAGCAGCTATTCACGCTATCAAAAGTGGATTGAACGGAACCCAAATCCATCTCTTTCGTTCATGCACTTATGCTGATCATGACCTATGGCCAAGTTATCGCCGCCAGAAACCTCACGATCATCACATTTGGTCATGGATTCAATTGTAGTTGTCTATGGATATTTTTTAGAAGGCCAACCAACGCAGCAATATAGGAATCGATACCGAAACCGTAGACAACTCCACAGGAATGAGGCGCGCTAAAAGACTGATGTCTAAAAGACTCTCGCATTGATAAGTTTGAGATATGAACTTCGACAAATCTTAACTGCAGGGCTTTTAATCGATCAGCAATGGCAAGAGAAGTATGGGTCCAGGCACCAAGGTTAAGAAGCGCACCATCCCACGCCTTTGAGATCTCTTTTAGGAACTCCGCTTCATCATTGGTTTGGAAAAACTTTAACTGACAGCCAGCAAAGCCGAATTGTTTGGCCATATCTTGGGAATGACGCAAAAGCATCTCTTTTATCTCATCAAGACCTTCTTTGCCATATATCTCAGGCTCACGAGTACCAAGAAGATCGAGGTTGACGCCATTTGCCACTAAAATGCTTGGTTGGAACTCACTGGCTATTATTTTTTTATTTGTCATCGGCTTATTTTTTCTAAAAGATCTGCATAAAATGCCATTTGGCGGTTGATGATTTCAAGCTGCTCCATTTTGTCTACCACACTCGGATCGACGGAAACATCTTCTTTTTCTTGCTCTCTGACTTTACGAGCCGTGTCAGCAACTTTATTGCGAAGAAAATCATTGTTAGGAGTCATGCGTAACAATCGTTTATAGACATTTAGTGCTTTTCCATAATGCTGCTGAGACTCATAAATTTCAGCTAAAGTGGTACTATCGAGCTCGATGCCGTTAGGAGAAAAATCTTTGCGATCATGATCGGAAGGACGAAAGATTTCTTCAAGAGACATCACATGGTAACCAGCAAACTCCTCATCATCCACTTCACTAGACCATACTCCCTCATCTAATTCTTCTTCAGGAGTCAGTACCGCTCCAGCTGTTTCTGCTTCGATAATACTTTGATCATCGGCTGGGATGATAGCTCGCGTGCCTTGCTTCTGCAGATCTTTTAAGAGTCTCTGACGCGCCTGTGCAAAACCAGAAAGCGCTAATATATCACCAAGACGATTACACTCTTGATCGACCATTTGTTGACGTTTCATATGATGAAAGGTCGACCGCGCAAGCGCTTCATAGTTGAGAACCAGCGCTAACTTAAAGCGTAATTTTTGTGCTAGGATATTTTCAGCCAAGGAAACGTCTGCTTCATCTAGAACCTTCCAAGCCTCACTCATCAGACCTTTATAAAAGAGTTCCCTCGCCAAAACAACACGAGCAACGATATACTTTGGATGTTGTTCTACACCTTGAACAAGCAGCTCTAAACTTTCATCTATGTAATGATGGTTTTTAAGAATATCAGCAATAGCAAGGAAACTTCTTCCTTCAGGATTGCTTTCAAAGCGTTTAACAACTTCCTGCTCAGATTTAGATAGAGTGATTTTGCTTAAGATATTTAACCAAGGATTCATATTTTTCTCATTTGTGCAGCAAGGCTTTATTCTGTCGTTTCTTCTTCTTCAGTTGAGCCCGCTAGAGAGCCATCCATTTGGATGAAGATATTTCTTGAATAGGTCGCACCAGAATGCACCAAAAAGTTAATATTGTTGGTAAGACCGCTGACACAAAGAGGCCAAAGCTCAACCGTTGCAACTCCGCAACTATCTGTACACCATTCTGATTTTGGCGTTACAATGCCCGCATACTTGAAAGGATTGACAACGTTACCAGCTTCTTTATCAGCATTTTCATCATCAGTCCGCGCACCAGACATCAAACCACTGACAACGATTGGTTCAAAGGCGAGCCCCCGAACTGGTTGACGAAACTCTCCAGGATGCGTCGTTTCCTGCGGATTATTCTCGAAAGGATTGCGGTAAACAAGTCGTCGAAACTTCTCGGCAACAAAGGCGACGGTGATTGGTCCGACATATTCCTCGACACCATCTTCGCCAAAATCAACACCTGCACAGCTGACTGTTTGTGAAAAAGCTGTACCTTGCGTAGGGTTAACATCTCCGTCAGCACTATCACCAACATCCAGGTCGGCGACTCTAAAGACTGTTTCATTACCTGCAATCTTCGAGTTTTCGCATTGAAGAGCGCAGAGGCCTGGGCTATCTGGATCCATTTCACCCGAACATGCATTCGCAATGAATAGCACAGAGATGATCAACTTCATTCTGTAAAACACCTTCATTACTCCTTAAGAATTCCAACTGATCGTTTGTCTATTATCAAGTTTTCTCTATCTTTTGCCTACTCATATCACTGACCTGCAGCTTGTTCGTACTGCTGAAATTCGCCACTGGCATTATTGTATTGTTCACCACCGGCATTATTGTATTGTTCACCA
>CAZBDM010000583.1:0-3205 GCA_964490675.1 uncultured Oligoflexales bacterium | reverse complement strand
TGAACTTTTTCGAACTCACAAGCACTTTCCCAAATGCCTGAAGGGCAAGGATTTGACACTCTCTACATTATTTCTGGTACAATCATAGATACGGAGTACAAACGTCAATTAAGTTTAATCTTAGGTTGTGACAAGTTGAAAATGAGGGTCGCCATGCCTAGACATTGCCAAAGTGACATTATTCTTGAATTGTTAGAATTAAGTCAGGATGTCGTTAACGAAATCAGACAACAGCTTATTTACTACAGTGCTAGTGTTTATAAGACAGAAGCTGCTGAACAAGTTAAGCAAATCATTGCAAAGTTACGACTGGTGATAGATCTTATTCCAGACGAGTTCATTAAAGAACCATTTTTGGACTTTGAAGCAGAGGTCGCCAACGGCCAACAAAACTACATTCCTGGTGAATGTATGTTTACTTCTCGAATCACACGCCTCCTGCAAAATCTTGAGAAACATTCTCATGCTTTAAAAGAAAAATATTTGGCTGAGCAAAGACTGCAACCACAAAATAACGATCTTCTGACAAGAAAGCTTCGCAAACATAGAGGTGTGATCCTTTCTATTTGTCAGCATGGCTCAAGAAGATGGAACTTCTTTCAGTCCTGTTCTTAATCAAACCAGCTAACCACTATGAATGAAAAAACAGCGCCAGGAAGCTCGAAGACCCGGTCGATTTATTTGGTCGGGACTCTTCTCGTTTGCTTACTGCCTTTTTTCAGTTATGTCGGACGTAACCTCGAATATGAATATTCGCTGCTTAGTGCTTGGACCGCACTTATCATCCTGCCTCTGTGTGGATTTCTAATCGCTTTCATGGCACGCGGGAGCCGATCAATTGTTGATCTTAAGTTCCCTTCCATCTTTTTGCTCTTTGCCCCTTTTGTTGTCATTCTTCCTGGCTACTTAATGCTACTGACCGATTTTTGTCTTTGTAGTGATAATGGTTTTCTCTTTTGGATGACAATCAATTTTCTTCCCATTTGGTATCTCGCAGCGGCAATGAGTTTAGCGGTCCTTTCACTACCTTTTTCGATACGTTTGAGATTTGTCTTTTGGGCTATGCTCACGGCACTTCTTGTCGCCCTACCTTTATGGAATCTGTGGAGTGCTCCACAAAAACGCATAACTTCTATGGCTCTTGGTTTTTTACACGGCCCAATTTATGACAGTTTTATCGCTATCGACTCCGGAATCATATTAAGAAGATGCGCTCATCTTTGTTTTGCCCTAGGGCTGTTCTTTTCGATCACCTTAAGGTCTAAGCGTTATCAAAAAACAGTCGTCCTTTTACTCATTGTTATAGGGATTGGACTGAATCTTTCTGCGCAAAAATTTGGAAGTGTGGGATCAGGTAAAGAGAAGCTTGATAAACTCTTACCTGGAACTATAGCAGAACAACAGTTTACCCTGCACTTCCTCCCTCCAAAAAACAGCAACAAGACTCCTCATTCTGTTCTTCGCATTGCCAGAGATAGCGCCTTTCATATTGAAGAACTTTCCAAGATCCTCTCACAAGAGAACCTACCCCACGTTCATATTTATCTTTATCCAAATGAAATTAAAAAGAAACTTTGGTTTGGTGGCGGTGCGACGGATGTTACCGATGTTGTGACACCATCCATTCACATCACGACAAGTGGCATCATCCACCCTACTCTACGACATGAGTTAGTCCACGCTCTCGCTTCAGGAATAGGGTTTTTTGGCCTTGGATTTCATCCTAATATGGCTTTTACAGAGGGGTTGGCTGTGGCTCTTGCTCCTTCTGAACGCCTGCTAAGTCTTGATGAAGGTGCCGCATCGCTTATCACATCTGGCAAGCTAAGCTCAATTGACCATCTGTTTTCGCCATTTTTTTGGAAAGAGTCTGGGGCGCGTTCTTACACAGTTGCAGGCTCTTTTATTGAGTTTCTCATTCAACAATTTGGCGTCGTAGGTGTCTTGGCTAAGTATAGTGGAGCGAGCTGGCAAGATGCTTATGGCAAGGGTCTAGATGAACTTGTGACTGCATGGCGAGCCGAAGTGCTATCCGAGTTTGACGAAGAAAGATTTCGATTAATAAGTGAAGCTTTATACCGGTATCCTGGCGTTTTCAGGGCACAATGTCCTCACTCTAAAGCGGATTTAAAAAGAAACCCGGACAAAGATTTCTACGTAGGCTTAAGACAACCCTTTGGATGGAACTATAGAAAAGACTATAAAACATGGTATCAAAAATTCGGTGCCAATAAAGTAGCGACTGAACAAAGAAACATGATCAAAAAAATCCGTCAACTTTCTCGTCAGCATCCACCAGATGTCAGGCAGATTCATTTGATTAAAGACAAGCTCATAAAAACACTAAATCACCCGGCGAAAGTCATAGAGGATCTTGAGGTCAAAATTTTCCTGGCCGACATTGAGGCTTACCTCGGAAGTCTTGAGGAAAGTCAAAAACATTTAAAAGAACTTCGCCAGTTTAGTAGCGAGCGTTTTCTCAGCGCCTCACTAGAAAGACAGATAAACGCCCGTTATTTTCTTCATAAAAGGCTCGCCAGTCACCATTTAAAAGATTGGCATGCTTATCTAGGTCGGATTAACAAAGATCTCCCGAAAAACCCCAAAGACAAAGAGATTTGGTTGGTTACCTATTTAAGACTTTTAAAACTTGGCAAAGAGTACTTCAAAAACAAAGACCCCGAACTCGTTTTGAAGTTACAGCCAGACCCGGAACTTCCAGAAAGCTTTGCGATCAATTGGTATCGTAAGTTCGCTCTGAGCATGGCTCACTTAGAAAGATATGACCTTGAAGAAAAAGCCTGGCAAAAAGCCGCAGCTTTAGGATCCTATAGCCAAAAACCGGTGTTTTCTCAATACGCGAGAAAAGCGGCTTACTATCATTCCCTAGGTGCCCTTTAAAATCTCGCGATTACTTTGATACCTGTCGAAATCCAACTACTTTGATGATACAATGATTTACCGCTATTAATTCAAAAGGGAAGCATGACTATGAAAGACCTTTTAAAAAAGCTTGTTGATTCGAGCCAAGGTTTTCTCGAGCTAAGACATCACAAAAGATCATCGAACCGCTTTGTCGCCACAAAAGGACGCGTCGATGTTGCTAACCATTCGGTAACTGAAGGTGTCGGTGTTCGCACCCTCGTCGATGGTGCTTGGGGATTCTCAGCGACAGCTGATATTTCAGAACCAGGTATAGCGAGAG
>CAZBDM010000582.1:0-3216 GCA_964490675.1 uncultured Oligoflexales bacterium | reverse complement strand
AAAGAAGGGTCATAAGATCGGCGTAACTGACGAGCCAGCCACCACCGCCACCACCTTCTTCCTCTTCTTCTTCCATGAGAGGGTCGCTCCTTTAAAACAGGATCATTAAATGCGATCATTCTTTTACATAAAGTCTATCCCTTTCTCTTTTGGTGGCAAATATAGGCCAATGGGTAATTTTAGCAGCTTTACCAGAGAGCTTTGTCTTTTTAAAATTAAATTGTCAGCATCAAAGACTTATTATTAGGTGGAAGTGTGGATTTTGCATCGATCATTGGACTCGTAGGGGGGACGCTTCTCATTGTCGTCGTCATGATTCTCTCGGGAAGCTTGATGATGTATTGGGATTTTCTATCGATCGTTGTTGTTATTGGGGGTGCACTTTTTGCCGTGTTGGCGAGATGGTCGATGGGTAAGTTTATTCGAGGTATGACAGCTGGTCTTAAGGCGATGATGTCGGATGTCGATGATCCCAACCAACTCATCGAGCTTGTCATTGAACTGGCGAACAAGGCTAGGAAAGAGTCTATACTTTCGCTAGAGAAGGTCGATATAAAAAATGAGTTTCTTGCAAAAGCTGTCAAATATATGGTTGATGGTCTCGATGAGGAATCGATTAATGAAATTTTAGTGACAGATATCAGAAGTATGAAAAAACGTCATGCCGATGGACGAGCTGTCTATGAGGACCTCGGTGAAACAGCACCGGCTTTTGGTATGATTGGTACAGTTGTTGGTCTAATTGTTATTATGGCAAACTTGACCGACCCATCGAAGATCGGTCCTGGTTTAGCCGTTGCCCTTGTTACAACACTTTACGGTGCCTTAGCAGCAAACATGTACTTTATTCCCATCGCAGCCAAGTTAAAGTATCGTTCCGAACAAGAGGTTCAAAATTTAATGATTATCAAAACTGGCGTAAACGCTATTCTTAAAGGGGAAAACCCTCGAACAATCGAAGAGAAACTTCAGCTCTGCATTGCCTCTTAAGATTCTATTCAAAAAATTAAAAATTCATTGTCAAATAAGCGTCGTTGTAAAAATAGCATTGACTTTGATTCTTTACTGCCTTTCCTCTCTAGTTTTCGCCTTTGATGGCTAAGGCTTTCCTGAACTTATCAGCTAAGACTTTTTTGCTTTACCCTTTTTGAGTCTTTAGCGTGTTTATTGGTGCGGTGCTTGCTGGTCTCGCTTCCTGGCGAGGCGTCTTGCAAAAAATGAAGGTCTATGAAATAGCGAGTAAAATCAGAGCGTTGAAGTGCTCCTTGGGTGGGTGTCATCCCTTAGACCTGTTTTAGGATGAGTATGTTAAGATATCTCCAACAAGAATCACCAATTTATTGCAGGAGGAGTAAAGATTGCGATACAGTTTTATCTTTGGTTTACTTCTTTGTTTTCAATCAATAACTTTTGAAGCGCTTGCAAATGAGTTTCTGACAGCAAAATCTGAACGGTTTATTACTTGCCCGATTAATCTTTCAACATTCGATAGTGCTGCATTGGCCAGAAGATATCAAGGCTTTGAAAGTACCGATTACGCCTCTATCGATTGGCCTGAGAAAGTCGCTTCCCAGTGGAATGCTTTAAGTGAGTGGGGTATCGCGAAAAGTTCGGGACTTTCTATTGTGCTTATTGATATTAAAAGACGAAAGTCTATTCCGCAGTTTTTTTATTTCTCCAATGATAGCCAAGACGAGATCTTTGCAGCTAATGGGACAGCCAAATTGCTTGTTGCTGTTAGCGCGCTAAGAATGTTGCGCAGAGCTTCAAATGGAGAGCTTGGTATTGATGCAAAACTTGGTCCTTTCACATTCGCTCAGTTGAGTTCTTTACTTTTTCAATCTCAAAATAAGACAATAAAAATCTCTTCAGATGCCATTGCCACTTGGATGCAAAATGTTGCTGGCAGGCAAAATTCGACTTGGTTGATCCATCGTTGGCTAAGGAGGCCTGACAGCGAGCTTTTGGGGGGGAGCTTTTCGCAAGAATGGACTCCCAATTCTCAAACATTTGTCGCTCCTAGCGGTCGAAAACTACAGGTTTTTAACGGCGGGACAGTGACCGTAAATCGTTTGTCACTTTTGACCGTGGCTGAATTTTTAAACCGGCTTGTTCATCACGAATATTTAGTTAAAAGTGAATCTCCATTTTATGCAGTTCCTCATTTAGTAAGAGATGATATTGAAGGCTTATTTTATGGGAGTGACACTGACAAGACGTTTAAAGGCCTGGCTGAGGCTAATAATCGCCTCATCACTACACTATTAGGAGGTGAAGAGCGCTTAACAAAATTGACACAAGGAAAATTTCGCCTTTTTCAACAGTCTTTCCCGCTCACAGCTTATGGAGCACCCAGGACATTGGTCTCTTATGTCTGCATTCCACAAAAAAGAGGCGGACGTGAATTTATTATTGCCAGTCGGGTAACCAAATCATCAATGAATCGTAAGAAAACGCGGGAGCTTATGGAAGATGCTTATAAAAAGATTTTAAAGAAAATAGCACCAGAGTTGATCCCGTAAAAAAGGCCAGCATATTTCGCTGGCCTTTACGATCACTTATGAACCTACGACTTGCCTATACTTTCCAGATTTGGCTGCATCCACTGCATCCATGACATTAAAGTAAAAATGATTGTCACCCAGTTTGTCAAGAAAGCCTGATTTTTTCATAACTTTGAGAACGGGCCCCTTAAGACCGGCAAAATATATATCGATTCCTCTGTCGCGGTAGTCTCTCAAAAGTTCGTGAAGCGCAGTATCAGCAGAAGAATCAAGGTTATTTATACTACTGGCATCGATAATGATATCTTTGAGAGTTCCTGCAACAGAAGATTCGGAGGCTTTGATTGTTTCTTTTAGAAAACTGACGTTTCCATAGTAAAACTGTGCATCAAATCTAATAATCAGCATATCTTCTATCATTTCGACTTCATAATTTTTTTGATTTCGGAAGTGATTCGTTCCTTTGATGCGACCTAAGATTGCAAAGTGCGGCTTTGTCGACTTATAGGCAAACCAGATTAAAGATGCAATAACACCAACTGCAATTCCTTGTTTGATACCTAATGATAAAGTTGCAAAAAAGGTAATTGCTAGAAGAGCAAGATCTTCTCTCTGGACCTTCCAAAGATGTTTCACTTCGGAGATGTCCACCAAACCAAAGACGGCCGCCATAATGATAGATGCGAGAATAGCTTTTGGAAGATAGTAGAAA
>CAZBDM010000581.1:0-3219 GCA_964490675.1 uncultured Oligoflexales bacterium | reverse complement strand
AGATGTAAATGTTGCGGATCTTGCGAGTCATATTGATGCAGACCTACAAGGATTTCAACTCAGTCTTAAGGTCGGAGGGCTTGGGACCGGTGAGGATGCGGGGCGTATTCATATCGAATTCTGGAACTCTGACTTTACAAGTATGTTAGGAATTCGAAGCTCACCTAACATTATTGCCGCTGACAATTGGCCAAACTTTATTCTTGGCGATATTGCTCCTGTCGGTACGAGAAACTTAAGAATTAGATTACAGTCGGTTCATAACACTGGTCCGACTTCTGATGCTTACTTTGATGACTTACAACTTGTTTCATATCCGCAATAACTGGTTCCTAGTGAACTGAATATTCAAACGGATACATCGCTGTCACTGTTCTGCCGTTAGTTGGCTTGGGGAATTTTAATCTGCGAAGCTTTTTTCTCAAACAAGTATGTACTCTTTTGCTTTTTATCGAAGCATCAACAACTTTCGTTGAATAGACCTTGCCTTTCGGATTGATCTTAAATTTAACTTTTACTTTTCCGTCAGCGTAGGAAGATTTACCTTTGCGACTTTTAAAACACTTTTGAAATTTTGGCAGATTAGGTTGGATAACGCCGAGGAGTTGATCAGCTTCCAAGCCTTTTTGATTTGCGTATATTTCGGAGGTGCTTTTGATGCTCTTCAAAGAAGCTAATTTACTTTCAGCGTCGGGACTGCTTGCCATTTCGATGCATTGAGCGACATCTTGTTTGCCTTTTGGAGAGTCCAGATAGCGATCGATCTCTCTTTCGAATCTGGGAACATCGGTGATGAGGTTAAAAGCCTGCTTTGGTGACTTAACATCGAAATGACCAATCATACGCGGTGAAATACAGTGGCAATAAACCCCTGAATAGCTAGCAGGTTGATTGGGTAAATTAGCGATACATTCTTTAGCAGTCGCATCGATCATTGACTTATTGAAGCCTTGAACAAACCCGCGTTTGAACCCTGGTGAAGTAACGAATGAATAAATGCCAAATCCAGCGATAAGTAGGAATGAAAAGACAAGTAGAATAATAAAAAGCCAGTTAGAAGACTTGTTCTGCGGTGCAGATAAGCTCATGGTGTATCTCTTTTCTTAAAAGTTGTTATACCTTGATTGGAACGTTTATCGGTCGGTTTTGTGGTTGTCTTAAATTAAACTTGAAAACGTTTTCATTACTGAAGGTTACTCTGGGGCTGGGAGCTGTCTTTTATGGTCATTCTTTGCATGAAAAACAAGATAGCTACGTTCGAAGCGATCAAAGTAGCGGGATGTTTTAACGTCAAAAACATCTTCCATCAACTCGTCCGTAAGGGCTTCAGAAGGCTTACCAATCGATACGACTCGTCCTTTATTTAAGATTAGGCACTTGTCGGCGAAACGAAAGGCTAATGATAGTTCGTGGATGCTTGCAATGATTGTCTTGCCTTGCTTGGCTAGCTTCTTAAAAAGTAGCAGTAGCTGCAGTGAAGCTGAGATATCTAAATTAGCAATGGGCTCGTCAAAGATGAGTATCTCAGCGTCACTTGCAAGTACTCTAGCGATGTGCACTTTTCGAAGTTCACCACTACTGATCCTGGTGATTAAACTGCCTGCCAGGTGTTTGATTCCTAAAAGGTCTAAAGCCTGGTCACAGTGTTTTCGATCGTTAGCAGATGGATAGCCTCTATGATTAGGATGTCGACCAAACATAACCACTTCCCGAACCTTAAATGAAAAAGGCACATCGAATAATGTTGGCGCCCAAGCTATCTTTTGGCTCCGTGGCTCACTTTGAAGGTCTTTAAGATCTTGTTGTTCTAACATGATTTGACCGCGATAATCGCGGTCGACGCCGGCTAGGCAGCGAAGTAAGCTCGTTTTGCCAGATCCATTCGGTCCGAGCACTCCGAAAAAGCAACCCTTTTTAACGTCGAGATTGATATCAGAAAGAATCTCTTTGGCTTCGATTGACTTGTTGAGCGAAGAGACCTTTATCATACGATTTCCCTCTTTTTAAGAAGAAGACCAAGGAAAAATGGTGCGCCAAGTAGAGAAGTGAGAAGTCCTACTTCTAGTTCTAAAGGGGCACGTAGTGTGCGTGCTGCTAAATCAGCTAAGAGCGTCAGACTCATGCCATTGATGATTGAATAAAAAGTCAGCTGTTTGTGCTCAGGTCCGAGAAAGGAGCGTGTGATATGAGGAACAACAAGCCCAATGAAGGGGATGGCACCAGCAATACTTATAACCGTGCCGACAAGCAGAGCGATGATTAGGATTGATGTCTTTTTTAATTTGATTATGTCGACAGCCAAGCTCTCTGCGATTTCTTCTCCAAGTGCTAAGACATTGAGGGATGGTAGGATCTTCCAGCTCAAGATTAAAGCCAAGATAATGGGGCCGAGTCCGATGAAAAAGTGTTGATAGCCACGCGCACTGAATCCACCGAGAAGCCATTGAAAAATGGAAGTCGCTTTTTGATAATCTTCAACAAGAAGAGAAACCATCAGAGAGGTCAAAGAAGCCAGAAAAGCATTAAGTGCAAAACCAATGTGAAAGGAGTGATTGGCCGCAGCCAAGCGAAAGATAAAAAAAGTACTGACTGCAGATCCCAAAAAGGCTGCCAAAGGTATAACGTACCAATGTAACCATGACGATGAAAAATAAAAAGCGGCAGCAGCAAAAAACATCCCGCCACTGCTGGTTCCAATAATAGTAGGACTGGCAAGAGAGTTTCGGAATAACCCCTGACTGACGACGCCGGCAGCAGCAAGGGCGGCGCCGGCAAGGCAGACCACTAAAATGCGTGGTAAACGCAGAGAAAATACAATCGTTTGGCTCACCCTTAAGTGTTCAGGAAGGTCCTGAAAAGTTACAAGCCGAGCGAAAATGGCTACAATCTCAGAGAGATCGATATTGCTTGCTCCAAAAGCGATCGCAAGGACGAAGCAAGCAAAAAACAAGACGATCATGACCTTTTTCTTCACGTTACAAGCCTTGGGTAGAACGGAGTTTTTTAAAAAGGTCTTCAGCGGCATCAACAGCAAAATGAGAAATCGAGGACAATTCCTTTATAGTGATTAGCCTTTCCTTCTTGACAGCATTGAGGTATTTCCAGCCAGGCGTTTTTCTTAAGACATTGAGTACTTCTTGCGGTTTGCCTTCGAAAGAACTGACAACAATCCAATCCGGATCAAGCCTGAGGACTTCTTCCAGGGATAATAAAGGCCAG
>CAZBDM010000580.1:0-3234 GCA_964490675.1 uncultured Oligoflexales bacterium | reverse complement strand
AAGCTCTTGTGCCAGGTTACGCGGTCAGTTCTAAAGAAATCATGATTGACGGTAGCGAAACGATTACTCTGCAGCTAACACCGATAAATGGCGGGAAACGCTCGGCGATCAATATCTATCGCAATATCGATGCTGGTCGTGGACAAGGGGGAGCGACTTTAACACCTCCGCAAATGTAATTTCATGAAGGGGAACATTGATGGACTTCAGGGGTTCTGCTCTTGCTTTTTTTGTCGTAGTCACTTCTGGACTAGGCTTTGTAGGCTGTGAAAAAGAACAAGTCGATGTCAATGTCGACGTCAAAGTGGTCAATAATGACAGCCAACCGGTCGTTGATGCACAGGTCAAGGCTGATGGTAAAGTCTTGGGGGTGACCGATGAAAAGGGACACTGGCAAGGTGAGCTCAAAGCACCGGCGTCGATCAGTAAGCGTTTTGAAATAACAAAAGAGAGCGAGCAGTATTATTTCGCTCCTCATTACGAAACCGTCCAGCTGGTTCGTTCCGGACGTCAAACGATTAAGATCAACGCTAAACTTTATTATGTCGCTAAGCCTGATTTTAACACTGAAGTTTCAGAAAAGACCGGCAGTAAACTAAAAAGCGGAGAAGATGATGGTGACTTTGATAACTCTGAAGAGGTAGAGGCTGCGCCTGAGCCTGAGCCTGAGCCTGCGCCTGAGAAAACCCCTTCAAAAGTTGCCGAGCTGCCGGCTTCTTTGCCAGAAAAAGTCAAAACTAGCGAAGAAAAACAAGATTTACCAGAGGCGATCGAAGAACCGGCAAAAATAGCTCTTAAAGCGAAAGCTCCGGTTGAGCTTGCAAAGGAATTACCACCGCCAAAAGTAGCTCTTGCTAAAGTAGATCAACAGCCAGCTCAGAAAACCCCTTTGCCTTTTACTAAGCATAAACAAAACGGCCGGACAGTTTTTACTGTCCACGTCTATAGCCATAATAAACCGATTAAAAGTGCTCAGGTTTACGTTGGAAAAGATGAAAACCGCGATCTCAAACTTGCTTGTGCCACCAACGCAAGAGGGCGATGTGTGGTGCGGTTTAAAGAAAAGCCAAAAAAACCGGTCGCCTTTGTCGTTAAAAAAAGTGGCTATCAAACGACCACACGAAGTATACGGGTCGTCGCCAATGGACGTCTTAAAGTTAATCTACGTCGGGGAGAATCAATCGATATTTTTGCTCTGCAAAAGTCCTACAACTTTACTTCCGGGCTTAAGGATATCAGTGTCATTGTTGACGGAAGACAAGTGGGTAAAACAGATAAGTTTGGTCACTTTTCCCATGTCTACACTGGTAAAAAAGACGACCTTATGGAGGTTATCTTAAAGTCTAACGCTTATCTGCCTGAAAACTTTCAAACCGACTTCGTTGTTTCAGGTCCTATGACTCTGGTGCGCTACTTTACCCCATCTTCTCCCCCAGCAGTCAAAATGAGTCTGCTCGAGCCGCAAGTTGCGGGCTCTTTGAAGACGAGTTACGACAAGGATAAAGCTCTGACTTTTGACAGGTTCTTAAAAGCTTCAGCAAGAACCCAAATCTTTTCTCTTAGCGCATTTAAGGACTACTCGAACGATCTTCTCAAAAGAGATTTAAAAATCTATGATCTTTCGATGGCTAAAATCATGCGCTCTGGCTGGCAGAAAACCGATCTTAAATCAAAGGTCGATGCTCTCATCGTTCCGACCGTTGTCTTTGAAAACCCACCAAGTATTGAATTAAGTGTCGTTGATAGTCGGGGGCAGGTCATCGCTGCCGCAAAAGAACAGCTTGAATCGATCAGCGACAAAGTCGCCCTCGACCAAGCACTTAAGGCAATTTCTCGAAAGATCGCAGCTGTTTTCCCCTTTGAAGGGTCGGTGTTAAGCGATAGTGGCAACCAGGTGACGATTAACCTTGGTTTTAAGTCGGGAACAGGTATTAAAATTGGTGACCGGGTTGCGGTTTACGGCACCCAAACAGATCCGACTGGAAATGAAAAAAGCCAGAAAAAAATCGCCACTTTGCAGGTTCTCGAAGTTCAGGATGCGATCAGCATCACTAAAATTTTAAATCAACAATCAAGATCAAAGATTAACAGAGGAGATCTTGTTGTCCTTGAGAGAAAACTCCCTACTAAAAGGTTGGCAAAAAGCTCGCAGGTGCCTTACTTAAAGATTATCTCGCAAGAAAACGGCAGCTTTAAAAAACCACTGGCCCAGGCAAACGTTTACTTTGATAACGTATGGCTAGGAGCGACAGGATTGACTGGAAGACTTTATCTGACAAAAGATCTACCAAGAAAAAGAGGCATCTTAAAAGTAATAAGACATGGCTATTCCCCCTATAAAAAAGAGGTCAATCTTTCGCAAGTTAGACAGAGACTCGACATTGCTCTCAGGCAAGTCAACGCTTTTGTCCGAATCGAGTCTAAACCTTCCGGTGCGACGGTTAAAATCGACGGTAAACAAATCGGCCAAACACCGATCTCCTACCCTATTCCTGTGCCGTCTGGGTTTGTCAAACTGGAGCTTTCCGGGGTGTCAGGGTATAAAAAGTACGCGCAAGTTCTTGAGCTTGATGAGGGAACTCTTGATTTGACCGGAAGTCGTAGCATTCCCCTGGAAGTCGATTATCTGGTGATTTCAGACCGCTTCCTAAAGGCAGGAAAGCCGCAGCAAGCCCTGGCAAAACTTAACGATATCCCTGAAAGTCACTCTGATTATTTGATCGCTCATCACATGGCAGGTGAGATTTATCTGTCGCAACTTGGTCAACCTGAAAACTCTATGCGGTCTTTTCTGAAGGTGACGAAGTCTCCGCAAGTGGCGAATTTTAACGACAAGAGATTTATCGGTAGTCATATTAATCTTGGCATCGCTTATTTTGTTGCAGCTGAAAAAGCTTCGACAAGTAATCTCAGCTTATCGGCAGATTATTACTTGAAAGCCATTGAAACTCTGGAAAAAGTCGAACCCTTTCTTCGCTTCGTTAAAAAAGAGCAGTATCCGGAAGCAGTCCATAATGTAAAATTTCATAAAGCCCTGAGTAAACATAAGTTGTGGATGGCGAGTAAGGATCCAAATGAAGTGAGACTAGTGTTTAAGGCTTGGCGAGAGTATCTCGATGGTAGTGCTAGGACGGTTCCTCTCAATGAAGATAATAAAGGGTTTGTTGAGTACGCCAAAGTTTACTTGAAACAGGCGCAGGCAACACTTAAGTCGAAAAATCAATTGTAGGTAGA
>CAZBDM010000579.1:0-3237 GCA_964490675.1 uncultured Oligoflexales bacterium | reverse complement strand
AGGTTCTGAGGTATTCAAAAACAATTTTTTCATCTACCCTAATTTTTGCATTAGTGAGGAGCTCCATGATTAGAGATCTGGTCGTGCCTTTTAAAATTCCACTATTGACTGGAGGCGTAACAATTTCGACAAGATCGCCATGACGTCCGATAAAGAAAATGTTTGCGATCGAAGATTCAGTGATCTCACCGGCAGAGTTGGTCCAAAGAATATCGTCATAGCCTTCAGACTCGGCCTGTTGAATGGCGAGGATGCTGGCGAGGTAATTATTGGTTTTGGGCATAGACTTACGTTCAGTGAAGCTTTTAACTTTCCTCTTCAGTTCGATACCCTGATGATAAAATTTTGCTACCGGATCAACGGCAGACATGACGAAAAGATAACGGTTGGGAACAAGGTCAGGTGAAGGTTTAAGGCCGAGTCCACTCCCCCTTGTAATCACTAGCCTGAGGATTTTTTTTGGTGCCTCAAGCTGGGAAGAAAGAGCTTCAAGCTCGAAGGTTAACTGCTCATCACTCCACGGTATGGAAAAGCCAAGATCTGCTGCTGATTGCCGTAGTCTTCTTAAATGGTCCTGTAATGTCAGTATGTTATCTTTGAAGCAAACGAGCGTTTCGAAAATTCCGTCGCCAAATAAGAATCCTCGATCGAGAATCGGAATGACGGCCTCTTCGATCGTTTTGATTTCGCCATTAATTGAAACATATCCAAGCATTCCAGGGCATTCCTTGTCTTTGAGGGGGTATTTGTGGTAGAACCTGGTGATTTTCAAGGCTGTCCTAGCCCCATAGACTAAACTATTTCATCCTTACCGGAGAACCTAACACAGATGCAGGTTGATTCTGATAAAAATCGCAAGATTCACTTGATCTCACTCGGCTGTTCGAGGAACAGAGTCGATTCTGAGGTCATGTTGGGAACGTTATTTGAAAGAGGTTGGATTTCTACAGACGAGCCACAGGACGCAGATGCCATCGTGATCAACACTTGTGGCTTTATCCAGTCAGCAAAAGAAGAAAGTGTCGACACGATTCTAGGTGCTGCTGAGATCAAAAAAGAAAACCCAGATATGAAACTAGTTGTCACCGGCTGTTTAACACAGCGTTACAAGACGCAGCTTGCCAAGGGTCTTCCAGAAGTGGATCTGTTCATAGGAACCGATGAATTCAATCGTATCGGTGATCTCATCGAAGACAAAGCGTCTGAAAGAGGTGCTATTTACGCCAAGAGGACTCACTATCTCTACAACGAGACTCTGCCTCGGGTTAACACCCTGACCGGTGGTTCCGCCTATGTGAAAGTCGCGGAGGGCTGCCAGCATAATTGTGCTTTTTGTATTATCCCAGCGATTAGAGGGCGTCTCAGGTCGAGGCCGATCACAAGCGTCGTCAAAGAAGTGGAAAGTTTGGTCGACAACGGTGTTGTCGAAGTCAATCTTATCGCTCAAGACTTAGCTGCATATGGCCGTGAGCATGGCGAAGATCAGCTTCTAGATCTTCTTAAGGCCCTCGTTGTCATAGAAGACCTGAAGTGGATCCGACTATTATATGTTTATCCAGAAAACATAAGTGATGAGTTTTTAGATTTCTTTGCCAATGAAGAAAAGATCGTCAAATATTTAGATATTCCTATCCAACATGCTAGCAATAAGCTCCTCAAATCGATGAATCGCTGTGTTACTCGCGAAGAAATTAGTGCCACTGTCAACAAAGTGAGAGAGCGCGTACCCGATGTTGCGATTAGGACTTCTGTGATGGTCGGATTTCCTGGAGAAACAGAAGAGGACTTCGAGGAGCTATTGGATTTTGTCTCAGAGATGAGCTTTGAGCACCTTGGTTGTTTTACTTATTCCCAAGAAGAAGGTACGGTCGCTGGTAGAATGGCAGATCAAATCGAAGAAGAAATTAAACTCGATCGCCAACGACAGATTATGGAGCTTCAGCAACATATTTCCGCTGAAAGACTAAAAAATTATCTTGGCAAAACTGCCAAAGTACTGGTCACTGGTCCGAGTCAGGAAACAGAACTTTTATGGGAGGGAAGACTCTCAAGTCAGGCGCCGGAAGTTGACGGTGTCGTCTTTATTAATGACGGACCGGTTAAAAAGGGTGTCATCCAAACCGTCTTGATCGAAGACACCCATCAATATGACCTCGTTGGAAAGGTCATTGAACCACACTAAGTGTTTTTCACCTAAAAAAGAGCGATATTCCAACCAGCCTCAAGGCTTTCAACGTGATTTAGTTGGCGATTCCAGACCGGTCGAATGGCCAATGCCCTCGGCTTATCGGGGATGGAAGCTAAAAGACTTGCATCATTGGCGGCAGGAGTGGAGTGATTGTCGACGACCATCGGTGAAAAAATCATGTAGGTTCCTAAAATGCTTCCGCCGATGAATCCTAACGAGGCCCCCATTGCTACATAGCTGAGCTTACTAGCAGGATCGTCTGTGAAGGCAAGAAAAGCGGCTCCCATGGCAGCTCCAAATGCCGTTGAGTATCCAGCTGTGACGAATAGATCTTGAAATCTTTCTTCGGTGGATTGAGAAAAACCTGTATGCGAAAATAAAAGGTTTAAACAAAACACAAGAGGGATTAAAATGTTACGTGATAAAGCCATTCTTAACCTCTGGTCGTATTAAGTTGAAATATGAGTTCTTCTGCCCATTATAGCCGCAACTTGCTAATGAGGGCAAACTTCGATTGTATGAAGGCTTTGACGGGCAGCCAAGATGTGGCAATGAGAGCGCGTAAAAAAGACTTGCATGATGGAGAAATAATCAGTTATAGGATAATTAAACGGTCAAAAGCGCTATTGCCGATTTCGATGAAACACCGGCTTTACCGCCTCCAAAAATCCGTAGTTCCAAAGATGGACCCCTAGATTCAAATCCTAATTGCAAGTCATTATAGATATCACCAACAATGTAAGAGAGCACATCCATGGCGAGAGAAGCCAAAAAAAAGACAACAACAAGACAGGCAAAACCGGTAGAGGCATCTGACATCCCAGCAGATGCACCAAACACCATTAACCTCAACGAGATCAAAACGCGACGCATCGCCGAGTTGACTAAGCTAGCAAGAGAGTTCGGCATCGAAGGTGCAAGTAACATGCGCAAGCAAGAGCTGATCTTTGCACTTTTGCAGGCGCAGTCGGAAAGAGGCGGAGCGATTTACGGTGAAGGTGTTCTCGAGACATTGCCTGATGGTTTCGGCTTCTTAAGAGCTCCCGATT
>CAZBDM010000578.1:0-3245 GCA_964490675.1 uncultured Oligoflexales bacterium | reverse complement strand
TCAGGTGAGGCAGTCTTTTATCGATGAAGCTCAGTACGAGTTCCTCAATGCGAGAAGAAAAGAAATCGAAAGGAAAGTCAATGAAACGCGGTTTTCTTCCTGGGAAAGTGAAGCTTTTCCCGTTTTAAGAGAGGATGATGAGTGGGGAGTGACTAAGATTGCTTTTTACGATATCACAACCTTTAGAAACAAATTGAAAGAACTCAAAGCTAAGAAAACGCATGCTTTTGCTAACAACGTCTTCGATGAACGTGGTAAAAAGAGTGCAATCGACAAAGTCATGATTGAACACGCTTTTAACATGCGAAGACTGGAGCTTATCAGAAACGCTTTAGGAAGAACGGCGTATCAGCACTTATCTGATGATCAACGTAGATTGTTCAACGATATCAATATTATTTTATCTCAATCTATGCTGAGACCGCGTCAAGATGCTCAGACTTACGTACAAAAAGCTGAGCTTAATGCGGCTTGGAAAGCCCTTTGGGAGAGCCAAGAAAGCCGCGCCAAGTTACTCAGTGAACATAAACATGTTTCAGCAGAAATTCTAGCACGCCTCAGTCCAGCGTCCTGGGTAAGACGCGGCAGAGAATTTGTTATGGCAACAGTCAAGAGGTCTTTGCAGTTCGGTGGTCTGGCTGCTGTGATTGGTGGTGGTGGACTTTTTATGACTGACTATATTCTCATTCCTTTTGAAGAGAACCCTGCGCTCCAGCAGACTCTTGCGGAATATACAGTCGATTATAATGATTTTGTCTTAGAGAATCTTGGGTTTTCCATCTCAATGTTAACCTGTGCCAAGGAATGGCGTGGATGGTCGAAAGAGGAACTATGCTTCGCACAATTTCTGTTTAGACATACAGCAGATATGTTTTATCGGACTCAAAATGAAGAGGGATATATTTACTTTGAGAGAGATGAGTTTTGGAAAAAGGTCGACTTCCTTTCGCGTAAGTTTCATAGGATGGCAGATGTAAAAGGATTTCAAGAATTTCAGGTGCTTTCTAAAGATATATATTTTGATACCCAACGTAATATGGTGCTTGAGTTCTTCCATGAAATGGTGCTTGGTCTGCATCCTAAAAACGACCTTTTAAAGGGAGTTTTTGAAGCGCAATTTATTCACGGTGATTCACCCTATGTAGACTTCAAAATGAAAGAGCTTGAGGCGCAGGATCCAGAACTTGCGAAGATTGCAGAGAGGCTTCTCATCGTTACTGAAGAAACCATTGCTTATTTTAAGAAGAACGGATCCTTTTCGCGTTCACCAGTGTTAAGAGCTTTTATGAGTGACATAAAAGACGCGGGTGACAAATACATTGTCGCAAGTCAGGCGGCTGGTGTCTCCGATCAAAACTAAGCCTTCTAAAAGAGTTCCATTCCCATCGGTAAGAATGTCGTAAACAGAAGAAGAATAATCCAAAGAATGAAAGGAATGGCGTTAATAAACAGAAAGGTTACCGGTAGATCACCTCGGTTTGAATGTTTACCGTACTGATAAAGTCCAAAGCTACTGGCGATCGGAGTGGTAATGATAAAAGCCCAGCTTAAAATAAAAGTTGGAATGTCGAGAGCTTGTTTGATCACGGGATCGTCGCTTTGCATGCTTATGGTAGCAGCGATAAAAGTGACAATTGTAAGCAAAGCATTAGCAAATGAGATTTTTTTGATCGCTGCAGTGCTGATAGCCTCTTCCATAATCACATCCTTCGATATAACCCTTTGTATTTCTTCCATTATATCGGATATTCGCAGCTAAGTCACTGAATTTAATTCTTTAATTAGGGAGAAGAGTAAGAGGCCACCCCCTCAGTAGAATTGCAGCCAAAGGTAACAAGCGATGCTGATTGATAAATTATACATCCATAAAGTCAGTCTAGTGGGCATGAAAGTCCTCGCCGAAAAAGCTAACAAATGATCTCTAGCGAGGTAATCGGGCCGAATTGTGGAAAGTTAATAAGTTTTTGCTGTTCTCTATCTAAAATAGCTATTTGCTTAAGAAAAACATTTAACTAAAGGCGGGGTGTCAGGTTGATGCTTAGCGTTTTGTCTTTTCCTGTGAAAAAATATAAGAAAGCTCATCAGGGGAGGAGAACAGTGGTAAGTCCATTTGAAAGCGTCACAAGAGTAGCTCTTAGAGAAATCATCGAGTCACATTTGAAACCTTCTAAGTTTGGATATTTTCTTTCGGAAGATTCTTTTGAAGACCTTTCTGACGAACTCTTTAAGTTTCTCCAAACCAGTCGAAACCTAAAAGCCGCTGGTGATCGTTTTCTTAGCGGTGCGGCTGCACCTGAGAAGAAACGTCGGCAGCCTCCTTATTAAAGAATCTGTGCGCCTAATCAGCCATTACTTTAATCGATCGAGAAAAGCACCTCATTGCGGCGTTGTCACTTCGAATCGGCCTCCTCATAGATCTTATGTAAACAGCGTCGGCCGATCTCGTGACGCCTTGCTTAGCTGTTTTGCAGGCTCGACTATTTAAATTCAGTCGGATCAAGGTCATGTTTGCTAAACAAACGGTACATGTCTGTGCGCATACGACCAGCAATTTTTGACGCTTTTGTGACGTTCCCTTTTGTTTGCTGGAGAAGCTTTTCGAGATAGTTCTTTTCAAACTGATCTTTTGCCGTTGTTAAATCTCTCTTTATTGTCCCTTGTCCTGCATTATCAGAGCTATTTTCTTCAAGTTCATCATTGATAAATAATTCTTCTCTAGAAATTTCATCGCTGTCGGTGAGGATAATCGCGCGTTCCAATGAGTTTTGAAGCTCTCTAATATTACCGGGCCAATCATAAGCTTGCATTTCCTTGATGATGTCTTCATTGGGAAATTTTATTTTTTTATTCAGTAACTGGCATAAGTTTGCAATGAAGTACTCGACCAGCTCAGGAAGGTCTTCTATTCGGTCTCTTAATGGTGGACTGTCAATTTGAAGGACCGAAAGTCGGTAAAATAAGTCTTTTCTAAAGCTTTCATTTCTCACTAAATGCATGAGATTCTTGTTCGTTGCAGCGACGACTCTTGTGTTCACTTTGACTGAGTATGACGAACCAAGAGGTATGATGGTCTTCTCTTGAAGAACTCTTAAGAGCTTGCTTTGTAGGGGAAGAGAAAGTTCTCCGATTTCATCGAGAAACAGAGTGCCTTCACTGCAGACTTCAAAAAGTCCCTTGCGATCGCGTTTAGCATCAGTAAAGGCCCCTTTTCTATAACCGAAAAGTTCGGCTTCCAGAAGTTGTTC
>CAZBDM010000577.1:0-3275 GCA_964490675.1 uncultured Oligoflexales bacterium | reverse complement strand
ACGATCGATTAATGCTTGACGGAGATCCCAGAAGGTACCGCCTATGATAAGACCATCTGTGTGAACCTGGTTGACAACGTCATCCGGATATCGTCGTGTATTTTGTAGCTGCCTGATACCTGTAGCATTTCCTGGGAAAAATCCTGTTCCCATGTTTGAGCTATTATTGATATATGCTGAAATAATGTCTCCGATCGCTTCAGAGAAGGCGCCATCACCAATACCACCAAGTGAATCATCTAGTCCATGACCCCATTCGTGGTAGAGAACGTCGTTAATCAAAGAGGTATCTGCACAGTCAGTACCATTTGCGTTTCCGGCGCCGTACATAGCGATAAACTGGCCATTATAAAAAGCGTTACATGCCCCTTCGTATTGAACGCGGACAGGAAAATTACGTTCTAAGAGGTTGCTTTCATTTCCTTTGAAATGGCGTCTGACAAAGCGATTAACTCTTTGGATGCCGACAAAAGCATTCATTGCCGAGAGGGTCGCATTATCAACCGGAATGACATTTTCGCCATCGTTGATATTAGTTGTGAAAGACACCGTAGCGTTAGTGTTTACTGCATCGTTGATCACTCTGACGCGATTGCTGGTAAGGGTAACGGTAACTTGAGTGACAGTATCTCCGACCTCTGCCCATCCTTCAGCGTCGAGATTTTTGGTCTCTCCTCCGGCAGTTATTTCAACAAAAGACAAGGGAAATGCTTTATATGCATTGTCTAAGTAACTGCGGTCTTGGACTTCAGCGCTCATTCTTATTTTTTTGACGGAGTAGTGATTACTACTCGCTTCGAGAAGTTCTTCCGTTTCATTTGCAATAGTAATCGTATAAGTCTCACCCGTAGCTGGATTAAAGGCTTTGAATTCAGTGGCATAAAGATAAGTTTTGTCGTCTTCGTACGCACCCTCTTTAAAAATAATCTGATCAGCTTCTTTAAGCTCGAGATCTTTGATTCCTGATAAATTGATGGCTGTCTGGAAAAGCACGGGCTCGTTCTTATTAGAGATGATAAGATCACCACCTGTACGGTTAAAGACTTCCCTAAGGCGGAATTGCCCAGAAAAGTCTTTTGAGAACCAAAGAGAAAATTGTGCATCTCTCACTTGCATATCATCGACAAAGCGATTGTAATTAAGGACTAACAAAGAATCACTGGGTCTAAGTTCGAAATCGTCGGCAGCTTTGAGGCCACTGAAATCAATCTTAAAGTCACCCTTATTTTCACTGATAAATTTCTCAGCAAATGCGGTAATCCCATCGTATGCGATACTTGGCATTTGATCGGTATCGTAAGCGACATAAGAAATATAATCACCGTTATTTTCTGTTCTTGACTCAACAACTTTAGATTCAAAACTGAGAAAGAAACCATTGCCCGTCGCGGCAGTAGGTTTACCAATATTGATTGACCGACCTTTTTGAAGGAATGATTTAAATTGAGAGGTCCCTTGCTTTGTGAAAAGACCTGAATCATCCTGTTGACAAGCTGTAAAACCAGAAATGAGTAAAAGTACTAACAAGTTTTTCATCGAAAAGGTCATTGGGATCCGTTCCCTTTGTTACTCTACATTAATAATTGCGTAAACAGCCGTGTCTTTATATTCAGTACCATTCCAAGTAAGCTCAGGTGCATTACTTCGAGCAGCGGGAGTTGTGTTTTCTTCGCTATTTAGTTCGATGACAAGCTTTTCCGCTTCATCGATGATGTCTAAGTAAGTTGCGTTTTCTTGATTGATGATTTCCGCCTGAAGATTTAGATTCATTGAGGCTAAAGTAGGAATGCTTGTTTTCTTCTCATCTGCCGATAAACGGCTCCACAGCTGACTTTCGACATCTTGGACGATAATGGTGTCTTTTAGGTTTGTCTCGACGAACGTCGACACTTCCGTCAGCTTAGCTGATTCGGCGTCGCTGGTCATAACAATGATGTGGGCGATAGATAAGCGATAAATACTTTCGGCGAGCTTTATGGATACATTCTCAGCGGCCTTCACACATGTTTCACATGAAGGATCTACGAGTTGGAAGATTGCAGTTGATCTGCCGGTTTCCTCTAAGACTTCACATAAAGTCATTTGTTTGCTGTCTTTAGTAACTTTTAGTTCGGTTCCTTCAATGGTCTTTTCAGGAGCTAAGTTTGCAGCGGCGTTGATGGGATCGCTGCAGCCTCGATTAGCACTCTGTACTCTCGATTCTGGACCATCTCCGCTTTCGGATACAATATCATCAGCCTTCGCTGCTCCGGTATCGAGTGTTTTGCGGGTTACTTTTACACCGCTATTACAGCCGAGCAAAAATAATGACACGACTAGCATTTTTACTAAACTAGGACTTTTGACCTTCAATTTTCTTCCTGCTTGGAATTTGCTTTGCTTAACCTCTTGAAGCTTTTCGGACGGAGGTCTTACTGACTTTAGAGGAAAGAAAAAAACTTGAAAAAGAGAAAAAAAAACAATGTTTTGCGGCAAAGTTTAATGATTCAAAAGGAAAAGCATTTTCCGTAACATTTTCGCGCGAAAATAGGCGAGTTCAACCGTCCTATTGGTCGTCTTTGGGGGGAGTGAGTTTTTTGACGGTGGGCTTTTTAGTTGTAGCTTTTTTGGTCGTGGTTTTTTTAGTTGTAGGTTTTTTTGATGGGGTTTTTTCAACTGTTGTCTTATCAGATGGTTTTGATGAGTCTGTATGAGTTGCTGGCGGTGTCATTTCTTGTTTGGGTTGCTGCTCTGGCCATTCGCTGAAAGGGAAGGGTTTTTCTTCTGTTTGAAAGGTTAAAAATTCGATCATTTGCCAAATGTAGCGACCGAGTGATTTTGAAAAACCTTTAATGCGATCGTTGATATCACCGGTAATGACTTTTAGAACAAATTGAAAGATCACTATTAATGCTAAAATCGCTTCGCAAATATTAAAGATAATCGCGAAAAGAAGCATATAGAGAGCGCGGTTCCAAGTTGAAGAGGAAGTGACATTGTCTTTAAATGCGTCTTCTGTCATTGTCTTTCCTAGCAAAATCGATGAGCCAATAAATAATCAGATCTATATTCATACTTCTTTTTGAACATTTTGATAAGTGCTTTTTGAAACTTGCCATACTTTTAAGCTGACTCTACAATTTAAAAGTTAGATCAAAAGTATGGTTTTTATAGATTTAAAGGATGTTCCCTTTTGAAAGTAGACTGTAGAAAGCGCTTAAAGATACTTTATTTTCTTGTTGCCGGGCTGACACTTTCATTTGCGACGGAAAGCCGCGGCCTAGATATTGTCGTCG
>CAZBDM010000576.1:0-3296 GCA_964490675.1 uncultured Oligoflexales bacterium | reverse complement strand
CAAGTTCCTCATGAGTCTCTTGGTGTCAAGGGCTTTGTAGTGCGTCAGCCCTGTTCTAGGGACAAGCTGGGCTTCTATTTTGATGCGAAAGAGTCCACAATTGTAGAATTCTGCAATGCTGAAAAGCAACCAGCAACTATGACTTTGACCTACGCTGGAAAAGTTTGGATTCCACTGAATGTTGCCTCGAATGAAACCTCTTACCATGGTCTTTCAAATGTCGAGGACAAGGAAGATCAAAGACGTCTCGTCTCAGAAAACGTAAGTGAATTCGTATCGGCGATTTCACAATAATCGAAGTTGACGTCCCGCTGAAGCATGAGGTCTTTCGCCAACATCCTGTCAAAAAATTGTCTTCGAAGTGTAAAACCTTTAAACATTAATAGCTAAAGACTCGACACTTAGCTAAAAACCACCTCTATCTTTACAACAACCGGTTTTAACTAACATATTTTTGTAGAAGTTTTAGAAAATTTTTCCCCTTCATTTTTTTGGCTTTAGCTAACCTCTCATCGATATGTCTCACATCTCGATACCGCCGAATCTTTGGGTGAATGGCTCGGTCATTTCAATAACTAAACCACAATCTCGTTAAAATTTTGATCTGGTATCTTTTTTGCTGATTAAAAGAAGTTGTGTTTTATCGGTAACCAAGGATGTGTGTTATGTCTAGATTTCTTATTGCTTCATTTTGCATCTCGACGCTGTTCGCTTGTGGTGCGCCCACTGATCAACTCGATCAGTCTTCTTATTCTTTGTCATCCATACTAGAGTTTATGTCAACGTTCTCGCCCAATACGGGTCATGCGACTCCTAATGGCTACGCGCCAGTTGAGGGCTTAGTTAAATACAAGAACAAGAAAGGCCAGTGGAGACGCGTTTACAACGCACCGACCCTTTATGAAACCGGCAAAGAATGCGGCAGTGCCTCCTTTTATGGGAGAAAGTTCCATGGAAGAAAAGCAGCCACCGGCGAGATCTTTAATATGAATAAACCGAGTACGGCATGTTCGATTGAAATTCTACGCCGCGAAAATGGCGGTAAAGTCAAGCCCGCAAGACTCGTAGTCACCAATCAAAAGACCGGTAGAACTGTTAAATATCAAATGTAATGATACCGGAGCCTTTAGAAATCCAGCCAAGTACAACCGAATTCTAGACCTTTCAAAGAAGTCGGCAGCCGATCTCGGCTACAACGGTAGAGCAAACCTTTTACCGAGTAAAAAAGGTCCTCGCCTATATGTCTGCTACCGTATCGCTTACTCTGCATCCGACCTCGATCCTGTCTGGGAAAGAGAGCCTATTGTCGCTCAAGAAGAACCAGAAGAAGAAATTGCTGTATCTGAGCCTGGTGACGAAAAATCTTTCAAAAAAAGATGGCATATCTTTGCCAACATTCCGATTTTAAGAACAATCTTCGGCAAAAGTGCTGGAGAAGATGCTTACGAAGATAATGAACCTGTTTCTGATCTAGAGAAAGAGCAAGCTCGAGAGGTTGAACGAGAAGCAGAGTCTTTCGATCCCTATCAGGGTCTTGGTGACTGGAATGGATAACTCTATCTAGACAATAACTTTAAAGAGGCTCCCTTTGCGGAGCCTCTTTTTTGCTAAGCCTATTTTGAATGGATTGCTGAGTCCAAATCTAAAAGTCTAGCTCTATATCCGTTGAGGTTGTTTTTTAGTAGCAGAAGATTTCCGGTTCATCAAAATCCACACTGCAGAAAGGCTTGCAGGTATGGCAAGAGCGACAAGTATGGCTGGCATCGGATCATCTAGACTGCTGACCGACCCTGAGTAGCTGGCAAGAAAACCATAAGGTACTGTTCCTAACAGCCAAGCAGTGAGAAATTTCAAGAAAGGCATGTTTGTCGCACCAGCAAGGCATGCTGAGGCCTCGGGCAACATCGGGACCGCACGGCCTACCACAATCATTGAGAAGCCAATTTTATCGAAGGCTTCAGCGAGCTCTTTTCTTTCTTCATCTTTGCGCACCAACAGCTTTAAAATCCGGTCACCAAATATCCGACTCAGAAAAAATCCCGTCACAGCCGCTGAGAACATCCCGACAAGAGGCGCAAAGGCTCCAAAGGGCCACCCTAAAAAGTATCCTGAGAGAATCGTTATACTGAGCGTAGGGACCGCTATAAATAAGTCGACAAATAAAAGACCGATTATCATCGCGCTCACCCAAATGGGGGAAACTTGCTTAGCCGCCGCAAGCCAAGATTCGATATCCTCCAGTGTAAAAAGTCCAAACGCTTTCACCGAAGCCATCATTAAGGTAAAAATAGCAAAGAAAATCAAAATGATGCGAATCAAGGGTTTCATTGAAGGGCCTCTCTTAAAGACAGGATATCGTCCAAAAAGTCCATAGTCGATCATTAAAGTCGCGATTTCTCTTATTGTCAACCGCGTCTTAGAGAACAGCTGCTTTCTATTTGTTTTTTTAAAACAGTAGGCTAGACTTATCGTAAACAAAACATTTGTTTTTTGGAGATCTCTAATGACCAAACAGATCATTCGCTTTTTGATACTTCTGCTCTTTATTCCCTGCAGCTGCGTGACAGTCGATCAATCTTGGGATCAAAAGGTCCAATATGCTGGTGCCTTAAGAAACGCTATGATGAAAGGTGACATTTCACCTAAGTTTGACCTTAAAAATCTTAACGATAAGAATCATCTCTACGCTTTGGGTGCACGAGGTTATCTGAAAGGCGAAATACAAATCTTAGACGGAGAGCCCTATAACAACTTCGTTGGTGATCAGAACCAAATGGTCTTTGACAAGACCTACAATGGAGATGCTACGCTAATCGTTTACGCTCGCGTACCACAATGGATCGAATACAAAATCCCGGATCACATTTCGTCTCGACAAGACTTCGAAAAGTTCCTAGGAGAAACCGCACAAAAACATGGAATCGATGCCAACTCAGCCTTTCCCTTTCTTATTGAGGGATCTGTAAAGTCTATCAGTTGGCACGTTATTAACTGGGACCCAAAAGACAAGGTTCATAGCCACAAGAAACATATCGAGTCGGGTATTCACCAGACAACAAGAGACCTACCGGTCACGATGCTTGGTTTCTATTCGACGCGTCATACGGGCATCTTTACTCATCATACGACCAATATGCATATTCATTTCCTTTCGAAAGACAAAAAACTCGCCGGCCATTGCGACGATATGGAACTTCAGGCAGGCATGATCTTAAAACTTCCGACTTTATAAATAGCCTCGTCCCGGATCCTGCATCTTGAATAAAGAAATCTAACTTCTGTCCTTTAATTAAAGA
>CAZBDM010000575.1:0-3304 GCA_964490675.1 uncultured Oligoflexales bacterium | reverse complement strand
CCGTCGCCATACGAGCTTTTGCTCTCTTTTTGTTTCACCGATTATCGAGGACGATATCGAAATCGACATCAACCCGTCAGACCTGCGTATCGACACCTACAGAGCCAGCGGAGCCGGTGGTCAGCATGTCAACAGGACCGACTCGGCCGTTAGAATCACTCACGAACCGACGGGCATCGTTGTTCAATGTCAGAGTCAACGCTCTCAACACCAAAACCGCGACACAGCGATGAAACTTCTACGCAGTAAGCTCTACGAAAAAGAGCTCGAGACCCGCAGGCAAAAACAGCAAGAGGTCGAAGACAGCAAAAGTGACATTGCCTTTGGCAGTCAAATTAGAAGCTACGTCTTACATCCTTACAAAATGGTAAAAGATCACCGTACCAATCACGAGGATCACTCTCCTGATGGTGTTTTAGACGGCAATTTAGACCCATTCATTAATGAGTTCCTCATTAAAACTTTGAGACACTAATAGATGGTTTCTCTCAGTGTTGGCGTAGGATATAAAGCTCTCCAGTAGCCTAATTGGGGCAAACTCTTTTTGACAGCTAGCCCCAAAAACAACTATTCTATGAATAGGGTCATCCGCTTACCCGCCGAGGAAGAAGTAAAACATAAACGAAAAAAGATACGAAAAATAAGCACAACCTAGTGCAGAAAATAGGCACAGCAGCCAGGGAAAGGATACATTATGGATGCGTCAAAAGTCTTTGAAGTCATCTCCAGAAGCGATCTTGAACAAGAGTATGAAGAACTCAATTGGAGCGGCAATTTTTCCGACTACCTCAATCTAGTCATTGAACGACCTGAAATCGCTCGTAACTCCTTCCAGAGACTCTACGACATGATCGAGTCCTACGGCTACGAGACCTACACAGAGTACAAAAAGAAGATCACTCATTGGAAGTTTTTTGATGATCCGATCGACAACGGTAAAGACGCCATTTTTGGTCTCGATGTTCACTTGATGAAACTTGTCAACGTCATCAAAGCCGGGGCCTTTAGCTACGGTCCAGAAAAAAGGGTTCTTCTGCTGCACGGCCCGGTTGGTTCGTCAAAGTCGACGATTGCAAGACTTCTTAAAAAGGGCCTAGAGCTATACTCCCGTAAGCCAGAGGGTGCTTTATACACCTACGAGTGGAAAAACCTCAAAGAGATCCTTGGCATGGAAGACATTATGCCCTCGCCCATGCATGAAGAACCTCTCAGATTGATTCCGGTCAACCACCGTAAGTCAGTTTTGGAAATGATCAACAGAGATAGAGAAAGAGGACGCCGCATAAACATCTCGGGTGAAGTTAATCCTGCTTGCCGCTATGTCTACAAAGGACTGCTCGATCATTACCGTGGCGACTGGCAGAAAATGGTTGAAAACCATATTGAAGTGAAAAGAATGGTGCTCTCTGAACAAGACCGCGTCGGAATTGGTACTTTCCAACCAAAAGACGAAAAGAACCAGGATTCGACTGAGTTAACAGGTGATATCAATTACAGAAAAATCGCTATCTACGGCTCTGACTCGGATCCGCGCGCCTTTAACTTCGACGGTGAGTTTAACATCGCAAACCGTGGTCTTATTGAGTTTGTCGAGGTTCTCAAGCTTGATGTTGCCTTCCTCTACGACCTTCTCACGGCGAGTCAGGAACACCGCATTAAACCAAAAAAATTCGCTCAAACCGAAATCGATGAAGTGATTATCGGCCACACCAATGAGCCAGAATTTAGAAAACTGCAAAGTAACGAGTTTATGGAAGCTCTTAGAGACAGAACAGTCAAAATTGACGTCCCCTATATCACTAAGCTTCACGAAGAAATCAAAATCTATAAAAAAGACTTCAACTCAGAAACCGTTCCTCACATTCACATTGCCCCACACACCATTGAAATGGCAGCCATGTGGGCGATTTTGACGCGCCTTGAGGAACCCAAAAAAGCCAACCTGACTCTTTTGCAGAAGCTCAAGCTCTATAACGGCAAGACTTCTCAACACTTCACTGAGGACAACATTAAGGAACTCAGAAAAGAAGCGGTCAGAGAAGGCCTTGAAGGTATCAGCCCGCGCTACATCCAAGATAAGATCTCAAATGCACTGGTCGTTGACAAAGGTGCCGGATGTATCAACCCATTTATTGTCCTTAATGAGCTTGAAGGCGGTCTTAAAACACACTCACTGATTAGCGACGAAGAGCAGAAAAAACACTACAAAGAACTTCTCGGTGAAGTCAGACGAGAGTACGAAGACATTGTTAAGCACGAAGTACAAAGAGCGATTTCAGCCGATGAAAGCGCCATCGAGAAGCTTTGCGGTAACTACATCGATAACGTCAAAGCCTACATTCAAAAAGAAAAGGTCAGAAACCCATACACCGGTGCTGATGAAGAACCCGATGAGAGACTGATGCGCTCAATTGAAGAAAAGATTGAGATTTCTGAGAGTCGAAAAGACGACTTCCGACGTGAAATCATGAACTACATCGGAGCCCTCGCTCTTGAAGGCAAGTCTTTTGACTTCCGCACCAATGAAAGACTTCACAAGGCTCTTGAGCTGAAGCTTTTCGAAGATCAAAAAGACACAATCAAGTTGACGACACTTGTTTCCAACGTAGTCGACAAAGAAACTCAAGCGAAAATCGATGTTGTTAAAAATCGCCTCATTAAAAATTACGGATACTGTGAGATTTGCGCCAGTGATGCTCTCAGTTTTGTCGCAAGTATCTTCGCAAGAGGCGATGCGGTTCGCAAAGAAAAAGAAAAGCGCTAAAAGGTAAAAGCCTATGATGAAAATGGAATCGGACCTCAACCGGTTTCGAAAAATTGTCCGTGGAAAGATAAAGAAAGAGCTCCGTCGCTTTATCTCAAGTGGCGATTTGATCGGCCGCCAAGGCAAGAAAATGGTAACCATCCCGCTGCCGCGTATCGACCTACCGCGCTTTCAGTTTGGTGATAACCAATCAGGTGTTGGTCAGGGTGAGGGTGAGGTCGGTGATCAAGTCGGCCAAGGACAGCCGCAACCAGGAGAAGGCGAAGGCCAAGCCGGAGAAGGTGAAGGCCAACACAGCCTTGAAGTCGATGTCACAATGGAAGAGCTCGCTGAAATCCTCGGCGAAGAACTCGCTCTTCCTAATATTGAAAACAAGGGCAAAAAGAACGTCGAAGATCGCGAGCTCCGCTACACAGGTATCTTAAAGCAAGGCCCAGAGTCGCTCCGCCACTTTAAGAGAACCTACAAAGAGGCTCTCAAAAGATCAATATCTTCAGGCACATACGACCCAGACGACCCCATTATCATCCCGATTAAAGA
>CAZBDM010000574.1:0-3311 GCA_964490675.1 uncultured Oligoflexales bacterium | reverse complement strand
AGGGCGCAAGGATATAAGAATCCGCAAGGACCGAAAAGAGAACAATTACCTTGTTTATCTGAGTGGTGGGTCGTCGCGCGTAATCAGTATGTTTCTCAGTTACGTGTAACGATCAAAACAGGCCGTACTCATCAGATCAGACGTCACGCTCTACTTGCTGGTCATCACGTCTTAGGTGATCAGCGTTACGGTGATAAAAAATATAATCTTTTGATCGAAGAGAGATATGACACAAAGCGAATGTTCCTGCATGCTGAGGAACTGTCGTTTACTTTTGATGGAAAACAATACGATTTAAAGGCTGATTTGCCAAAAGTATTTGACGTCTTCAAACTTTGACCAGCAGACTTGAATCAGCCTGCTGGTCAATGTCTGGTGCAATTAGGGCTCGTCACGAAAGCCGCTTTTAATCATGTAAGCATCCCGAGAAAAATCGCGTCCCGAAAAGTCACGATAAAGGTCGGCAGCATCTCTTGCGCTTCCGCTTTCCAGGAGGGTTCTAAACCTAGCGGTCGTCGTTGGGTCAAAAAGACCTCCAGGACTTGTTTCAAAGGCACTGAATGCATCGGCGGAAAGTGCCTCTGCCCATTGATAACTATAATAACCGGCTGAATAACCACCTGCAAAGATGTGAGCGAAAGCCGGTGACGTGAGAGATCCAGCCGGTCGAGGAGTAAGACGGAGGTGACCAACCGCATCGATTTCAAATTGCTCGACATCGCCGGCTGTCAGTCCTGCTTCTGAATACCAAGCCATATCTAAGGTGGCGAGTTCGAGTTGTCGTAAAATACTGAGGCCGGCTTGAAATCTTTTGCTTTCGATAAGATTCGCGATTAACTCTGGCGGCATCGGTTGGCCTGTTTGGTAATGCCTTGCAAAGAGATTGAGACCTTCTTCGGTGTAAAGAAAATACTCCATAAACTGTGAAGGTAGCTCTACCATATCCCAAGCAATATTTGGCGAAGCAAAGTGACCATAGGGAACGTTTGACAATAAGCCGTGTAAGGCATGGCCGAATTCATGGAAAAAGGTTTCTGCTTCACCAAAACTGAGAAGAGTCGGTTGATCAGGACTTTTTGATTTTGTGACATTGGTCGAAATTACGATAAGAGGCAAGACACGGTTACCTGCTGCATCGTACGTTTGGCTTCTGAGATCGTTCATAAAGGCTCCGCCTTGCTTCGCCCCTAAGCGCGAGAAAAAGTCCGCATAGAGAATACCGATAGGGCTTCCGTCTTTATCCTGCACTTCATAGACCATCACATCAGGGTGGTAAACAGGTAGATCACCTCGTACGGTAAATGTCAGTCCGTAGAGCTTGTTTGCCACGGTGAACATTCCTTCGATCACTCGATCAATAAGAAAGTATGCTTTGAGCTCTTCAGAGTCGAAATTGAGTTTTGCTTTTCTTAGTTTTTCTCCCCAATAAGCTAGGTCCCAAGGAGCAAGTTCGTCAGAACCCGTCTGTTGTTGCTTGAAAGCTTTCAATTCGGCAAGATCTTTTTCTGCTTGCGGGTAAACCTCAGCAATCATTTCGGCGAGAAAGGTATTTACAGTATTGACATCTTTAGCCATGCGATGTTCAAGAACCATCGCAGCGTGAGATTCAAAGCCGAGCAATTTCGCCATCGCATCCCTAACGACAACGATACGTTTGATAATCTCACGGTTGTCATGAGGTCCTTCCTTCGCTCCTCTGGTACTATAGCCGAGATATATTTGTCTTCGTAACTCTCTATCGTCAGCAGATTTTAACACTGCTGACATGACTGATTCCTCTAAAGTGAAAATCCATCCTTTTAAATCACGATTGACCGCTTCTTCAGCCGCTATGGCCAAAGTGTCTTGTGGAATACCTGGCAATCGAGCAGCATCCTCGATATGTAATGAAAAGGCCATTGTTTCGTCTAGTGTATTGTTGCGAAGGCGCGTCTGTAAATCGCTTAATTCTTCTCGCAATGCTGTCAATTGATCCTTTTTTTCAGCGTCTAGGGTTGCACCACTATCACGATATCCCTCGTAAATTTTCTCAATAAGCCTAATTTGCAATGGAGTATAATCGTGAGTGAAACGGCTTTGGTAGACGGCTTCAATTCTTTCAAAAAGTGCGCGGTTGAATTGGATTTCAGTAGAGATATCAATTTGACGGCTTCTGAAAGGCCCCTCGATTTCGCGCAGCGCTGCTGATGTATTGACGCTGGAGTAATGAGAAAAGACAGACACGACCCGGTCTAGGGTCGCTCCCGCTTCGGCGTAGGGGATGATCGTATTGTCAAAATTCGGTGGTTCTGTTGATGTCGTGATGGCTAAGATCTCCGCGCGAACTTCGACAATAGCTGCCTCCAGAGCTGGCAGAAAGTGCGGGACTTGATAGGCGTCAAAATTAAACGCTCGATAATCTAACCGCGATTCTTGCAGGAATGGATTGCTATGGTCACCATTTCCCGTTTGTTTGGCGGTAACATGAACATGCTCACACCGACTTAATTTTGCTGGTGGAGTGCCGTCTTGACCTTCAGCGTAAAGATCGCTACTGATAAGTAATCCGAATGAAAAGATAAAAGGTGCTATAAGGTGTTTCATAAAAAATCCTTTAGGGTCTTATTTCACCTCGATGGTGAGATAATTTTGTCAGTCACGTTATTTTTATGATCAAGCAGATGCGTTGATACAATAGCGACTCATTAAAAGTCTATATAAAAAGTTAATTGCATTTCCTGTAAAAGTAGAAAGTTTCAAAAATGTCTTTTTTTGCCTACGAAAACGAATCGATGATTTTTGTGTTCGCATCTTCTTTGAGGTCTTGACCTTGCCATATAAAAGAGCAAACGATGGTAACATTCGATGCTATAACAATATTTTCCTGCAGGATAACAGTCTTGCCCAGAAGTCCTGGGCTTTGTCTGATATCTCAAGCACGATAGAATAAAATAAATCATCTTATTGTGCTGCAGACTCGTCGACGAAGAAGGCGTCGAGCGTCTCAATAAGGCTGCCTTCTATGCCGTTGAACCTGGAATAAGTGAATCTGTCGGGCTGTTCGTGCCAATGCTGTTGCAACATTGCATCGAAAGATTCATCGCGCATCGTTCCCGTCTCAACGTAACCACTGTGGTCGGTCAGATCGATGACTCTTCTAATGTGCTCTCTAGCCTTGTCAGGCCCGCCGTATTCACCTCCGTCACCTGCAACATAAGCGAAGCGATTGTATTCGGAAGGATTGAACTGCTCTAAGACATCTGCTGCTCTCTTGTATCCGGCGGCATAATCGGTACCACCGCCCATCTCAGTGCGAAGCAATCTACCAAGGG
>CAZBDM010000573.1:0-3317 GCA_964490675.1 uncultured Oligoflexales bacterium | reverse complement strand
CGCCTTTTGAACCTTATTTCAAACGGTAGTTACTTAATCGATCACAGTTATAACAATGTCTATAACCCAAGACAAAGTGGATCACCTCTCAGCCAAATTCCATTTGTACTGATGGCCTTTGTCGGTATCGTTATTATTCTTCGACCTTTTCTTAAAAAGTCGAAAAAGACCCGCTTAAAGTATATCGGAGAGGACTAAGGAACGAGCATCACCGACGCTCGGGTATGACACACCCATGTCATCCCAAGTGAGTCTTTGGCCGCCAGGCGAACCGTCGGAGGCAAGGGACCGTCGGGCGTTTAGCCCGGTTCCGAATGTCTAGGCGGTTGATATTAGAGACTATTTTCAAAAAATTTCGGATCCCGGGTTTAGTAATGAATCAGATAATAGACCCACTTAAGATATTCATTGAAGACCATAAGAAAGCTTTTCTCCTGGCGCCACCAGTGCTTTGGGTCTTGTCCTTCGGGAATCACAGGAATGACTGCGACCCTTATGTTGGAGTCTTTGAAGACCTTATCAAAGATATAACCAGCCCGGCTTGAATGATACCAACTTGTGATGACAGCGACACGGTCGGGGGGGGGTGATCGACTGCTAGCGTACTTTAAAAAAGCCTCGGCTTCTTCAAATGTACTGCTGTGTTTCGTATCAGAGAGATAGACGATCGCCTCTTGATCTGCCCCGAGACTTTTTAAGTAACGATCGGTCAGCTTGCCATCGTTATCTCTCAGGCCTACTGTCTCCAAAGGGTGAGGTTCTGTTTGAAAATAGACGACCTCGTTAATAGTCCCTTCTTTTAGAGCCTGGTAAGCCCCCGGTGTGCGGCCTGAGACATTTCCCATCAATAAGATCGCATGTCTTATCCCAGGTTCAGGCTTATCGTCACGAATGAGAAAAACGCCAAGATCTTTAAAGATCAATAGGAAAAAAAACGAGAATAGGACGATCAAGCTAACGATGAGCTTTGTCAGGCAGGGGAATGTTGCCAGTAATTTTTTAGCCATTTTAACCCCGGATCCGAATTTCTAGACGGTTGATGTGTTGCTTCGTCGTCGTGAAATCCTCATCTACCAGCGCGTAACCTGCGGTTTCACTCCTCCTTGCGCCTTTCACCCGTCCGAACTTCGAATCCTTTGATATTAAGGACTATTTTCAAAAAATTTCGGATCCCGGTTTAACCAACGGTGACCGGCTCTTTAGAAGGTCTGCCGTCGCAGTTTAGTGCGTGTCTAACCTGATAGGTCGTTTTACCTTGCGACTCATAATAAGTCCGCATCAGCACCTCGGCGAGTAGACCAGTAAAAATCGACAGCACACCAGTCGAGAAAAAAAGAACAGTCATCAGAGGAAGAGGGGTTCTGATAAAGTTTTTACCGCCCCAAATCTTAAAGTAAATCGCCGCGGCAGCGCAAACAAAGGCGACAATAAAATTGATAAAGCCAAAGCTTCCGAAGACATAAATCGGTCTTTGAAAGTAGCGGTCCATAAACTTCACGACCATAAGATCAAGGATGACTTTTACGACTCTTTCAATGCCGTATTTAGAAACTCCGTGTTTTCTTTCGTGATGACTGACAGCAAGTTCGGTGACTTTCGCTCCCTGCCAGGTGGCATAGATCGGAATAAAGCGGTGCATCTCACCATAAAGTTTGACGTCTTTAATAACATCGGAGCGGTAAGCCTTAAGAGTACAGCCGTAGTCGTTAAGTTTGACACCACTGACCCAAGAGATCAGACCGTTGGCTAGTTTGCTGGGAAGGTTTCTCTTGATCGGGTTGTCTTTGCGGTCTTTTCTCCACCCCGACACGACGTCATAGCCTTCTTCAAGCTTGTTAAGAAGTCTTGAAATATCCTGCGGATCATTTTGTAAATCGCCATCCATGGGGATAATGACATCGCCTGTGGCGTAGTTGATTCCGGCTGTGATGGCAGCTGTTTGGCCGTAGTTTCTTCTCAGAAAAATCGACTTAACAAAGGGATGCTTCTGTGACAGCTTGTGCATTTCTTTTTGGGACTGATCCTTCGAGCCATCGTCTATAAGGATCACCTCGTAGTCATGATCAAGCTGACTAAGCTCTGCTGCCAGAGCCTCAAAAAGCAGTGGGATGTTCTCTTCTTCATTGTAAATGGGTATAACTATTGAGATTTTCAAGACAAATCCTTGCTTAAGTAACCACGCCTCCGAGATCTTTCTCATGAAATCAGGCTGACGGCTAATAGGCAAGGATAAAAGTGTCTTGTTCTGCCTTTAGAGGGCCTTCTTCAATGGATATGAAAACCTAACGATCTGCGAGGTTGTTTTAAAATTCCTTAAACCGACATCTCAGCATCGAAAACAAAGCTTGCAGGACCAGCAAGGCTGATATGATCGTCGGCTTCAGGTTGTTTGATGTAAAGTCTGCCGCCCGGCATATCGACGGCGATCCATGAGTCTCGGTCGACAAGGCCAGTGGAAAAACCATAGGCTCCGATTGAGCAGGCACCGCTGCCGCAGGCTTGCGTCGGACCTGCGCCACGTTCCCAAACCCAAGTTTTATAGACTGTATCAACCGATCCACCAACTTCTTGGCCAGCGATTCTTTGGTCATTATCGCTGGGCTCAGCCTCAGAAACAACGTGCACATTAATGCCGTCCCAGTGCGGTGAATCCTGCAGCGCTCTTCCGAAGGTCTCCATTAGTTCTCGGCTGGTTTCTGTGACATCAATAACGATGTGTTGGTTGCCGATCGCAGACGTCGAGATCTTTTTGACGACAGAGGAAAGATCATGTTTGGCAGCGATCTCCTGCACAGCCTTGACTGCGTGATCATGCCAGTCGTTCGCTTCGTCAAGGGTGACCTCACCCATATCAACGGCCACAAAGGGAAGCTTATCTGAACCTTCGGTAATCATAAACTGAAGGCCAATCGCGCGGCCTTCTACGTCAAGCTCGAGGGCTTCTGGGATTTCTACGTTGCGTTCTGCGTTTTGAGCGCGGCGGTAAACACTCAGTCCCGCACACCTAAGACCGTTGCCGCAGTTTTTTGCCCGGGAGCCGTCACTATTAATAATGATGAGACTATGAGGGATCGGTGTGTCACGCGTTTCGCCCTGCAAAATTAGAATGCCGTCAGCTCCGACACTGCTACCGTCACGTTTACACAAGTCAGGTGCCATGCGGGCAAGGCTTTCAATGATAACGCCACTATCAGCATCACCCATCCAGGTGACGATAAAATCGTTTTTAAGACCGTGCCACTTTTCAAACTTTAACTGCATGCTGCCTCTTATCCTTGAAACCCGGATCCGAGTGTTGCTTCGTCGTCGTGAAATCC
>CAZBDM010000572.1:0-3324 GCA_964490675.1 uncultured Oligoflexales bacterium | reverse complement strand
TTGCTCAAGATGTTGAGTTTCTTATCTTTGACGACGATGTGATCGATGTCGAAAATCTCGTCTGCAACCTTATTCCAGATCTCTTCTTCTGCCTTGATGCGGCTGATGACCTTATGAATCTCGTGATGATTGATTTCAAAAGGCAAGTACTCGACATAATTTGCGACGAGTTCTGGTATTTGCCAAGAATTGTTTCGACAGAATGCAATACGTTGGAGTTGTCTGTTGCCAAGGTCGAGGTCAGTTTGTGAATAGAGTAGTTCTTTTGAAATGCGCTGACTAAGGCTGAAATTGTCTTTTTCGTCTGGAAGAGAGCCCACCACAACACTATTGAGAGTGTATGGATTGAGACGTAAGTGAGAACAGATCAATTCACACAGTTTGTGGAGCTTTTGCTCTCCTTTACAAATGATATGAGCGAAGGCTTGTCTGGTGTCCTCGAGGTTTGACTTTGAGAAGTTTAAATAATGCTCTTTATCAGGATTAGCGATAATTTTTTGACGCATTTCGCTGAGATACTCGACCAAAGAACTTATCGTAGGTTCCTTGGTCACCATCCAAAGCGGCGATGAATGATCGTCTTCCCGATCGCTTGGTTCTGCCGGTGCTATTGGTTTGAATGGAGTGGTTTTGTCAGACATGGGGGTAAACACCAAAATAGAATCGAATGAGTAGCCATTAGGTTTTTCACACAATTCCATGAAAAAGGGAAGAGTCAATCGATAAGTCTACAAAATTGTAGAAAAGACTGATGTGACTCCCGTTATAAAAACCCGAAGGGATCGTTCAAGATCCCTTCAAAGATATGAATATATTAGGCTTTTATAGCTTTGAGGCGGTTAAGTGTTGGTTTTTCAATGTTAGAGTGAAGCAGTTTCTTATCAAGTTTGAAAACCAACATGATGGTCTTGACTTGCAAAAAAACAAGCGGTGCCAAGAGGACCAAGTGAGCTAAATCAAACTTTGCGATCATGTGGTTTTTAACTAGACCGACATGAATAAAAAAGTAAGACATAACGATAAATGCAACTCCCGGACAAACCAACGAGTAGCTTAACGGGCTTTTCTTAGGACCGGTGATATATTCCTTAAAGTAACCAGCTTTTTTCATCACGAAGTAACCGAGAGCACCAAAGATGACCTGAATTGAAATAAAAACACTCAGAAGTAGAAATGAAACGGCACCGTGAATTTTAAAGTGAAAGAGATGTTCGTAGCCGTGAATCAGTCGAATAAGCGAGATGCCAAATAGTGTGATAATCGGAATAACAATCCAAAAGCTAGGTGTGGATTCCAAGCTCACACCATTTTGCATAAGGTTTTTAAAGCCGTTGAACATAGTGACAGAGCCAATGATTCCGGCAAGAACCAAAAAGAAGGTCGCTGCAAGAGTGGCGATCGTTCCTGTGAGGGTGACTTGGCTAATTGCTGATGCAGCAGATAATCCAACCGCGATCATCGAGAATGTGAAGGCAGCAAGCATTTGCGAAAGATTATTATTCTTATCGCAGTCGAAATGTCCATGGATAAGAGTGTTTTCAATGAGGGGTAGAAAGAACCTAAAGGCTAGCGCTCCGACCCCTAAAAAAGCAAGAATAGCGAGTGGGAAAAGGTATTCAGCGATTAGCCATGTTCCCGGAACGAACACACTTGCTGATGCAAAGAGGACATTTACCGACATGGCTAAAGATAGTGGGTAGGCCATAAAGGAAACCGCTGCATTAGTCTTTTTGACCTGAGAAAAGCTGTCAGAACTTCGGAACAGCGTATACTCTTTTATGTTCCACAAAGTGACACGTAGGTGTCGAAAGGTAAAGTAAAGCATTCCGGCCATGGCTGTCACGATCATGACAGACATTAAGTTAGCTTGGTTGATAAGCGGGTAGAGACTTCCCCAATGAGCCATCATAGAGCCTTTGTGCGGGGTGAGAAACTGCAGATACATAAAAAAAGTAATGGCTAGACCACCATTACCAAGAGCCGCCAGAAAGAAGGCGGGAGAATAATCTTCCTTTAGTTCAGACTTAAGTTTCATGTTTTCACCTCCAGTGTCAGGGGAATCGAGTAATTAATATATTATAATATCGTAATAAGATTAGGTCTACTTTAGAGGTTTGTCAACTCCACCTTGAGAGCCTAAATAACCACCTGAATTAACTGTGCTTTTAGTCGAGCCATTTAACGTCGATGTCAACACTATCCCAAAGACCTTGATCATCGCGTACGCGAATAGTGTGAATTCCTGAGCGCGCTGCCCATAAGAAAGGTTGTTCTGAGCGGCTCTCGCCGAGGTAGGTAGAATTAGCATACCACTTTAGTGTTCTGACATGACCATCGCTGATTGCCAGGAGTGGAATATCTTTAGTACCGGACCCTTTGCTTCTCATTGCGTAGACGATGTTCTCTTTGGGCGAGAGAATTTTCGGTCCGACCTTGCCGAAATAATCACCACGGCATTGAGGATGGAGGGTCGGTGGTAGCTTACGGCCAACACCAGCTTTTTTAAAAAGACTAAGAAGGTCGGACGGCCAAAATTCGTGGGTTTGATTAATGCTCGGTCCTTTAAAACGCGAACAAACTTGCATGCCACTGATGGGATCGACGGCAATGCTACGATGAATACTGCATTTTTTGATCGGACTGACTCCAGGAATAAAGACAGTATTCTTTTTATGAGGGCAATGCTGGTGAGGAATCTGACCTGAGAGAGAGCATACTTTTATGTCGCGAATGTTCAAGTCGCTTGCGTCGAGAGTCTTCAAAAAATCAACCGGATAAATTTTCGAAAAAGCATCGATAAGTCGAAACAGCAGTGGACCCGCAGCAAAGCGGCCCACGAATGCCGGATTTCCCTTGCCTTCAAAGTTGCCGATCCATACGACTAAAGCAAAGTGATCGAATACTGCCACGGACCAAGCATCGCGGTATCCCACCGATGTCCCGGTTTTCCATGAGATCAGTTCCGGGTTTTTAAGCCAGCGGTTTTTCGTATCATATCTTGGGCGAGGGTTTTTTGAAAGCATGTCGAGCACAAGGTAAGATGCTTCTGGAGAAAGGATTTGAATAGGTTCACGGTCTTCGCTGTGTGACAGGGTTTTTTTGAGGGGTTTTTGCAATCCACGATTAGATAAAGCAGCGTAGAGCTTGATAAGTTCTTCTGAGGTGACCTCACCGGTACCTAAGACGAGGCTCAGTCCATAATGTTGTGGATCCTCGTGCAGAGGGATACCAGCGCTTCTCAGCATCTCATAAAGAGTCGGTGATTTTAACTGAGCGGCGATATGAATTGCCGGAATATTTCGAGAGTGAATCAAAGCATCGGTA
>CAZBDM010000571.1:0-3337 GCA_964490675.1 uncultured Oligoflexales bacterium | reverse complement strand
GTCGATTGTCAAATAAGGGCGGTCAAGAAGAGAGTCCTGAAGCGATGGCATCATCTGTGAGCACTAATGAAAAGGACTTTTCCGTAACTGAAGAAAATCAAGCATCACAGGCTTTGGTGAAAACACGGATATCCTTACAGAGTAGTGATCAATTCTATGGAGTTCGATTTAGTGATCATGATCGAAGGAAAACGACAAACTTACTGATTGAGTTCTGTGAAAATAATTTCCAAGGTAGCTACGTCAATGAGTTCAGTGAAGGGGTTGGTTTTAAAATATTGAATTTTGGTGTCTGCACAACCGATGCTGATTTGGCTGACCTAGATTTAAGCTCTATTCCTATTATGCAATCATATGTCTATGAGGGGTGGTGGCGAGATGAAGATGATGACTTTCATGCCCAAAAGAAACTACATGACTACTGTTCTGAGCTATTTGCAGAAAGAGGACAACAAGCCAACATTGATCAAGAAACCTATAATTTGTTCGAACTTTCCGGCAAAAAGTTAATTGCAGTTGGGACCTGTGTTGCAGATGACTCTGAAGAAGAAAGCTAGTTTCTTGGAGGATCATGTGTCAGTATTTTGCCAACTTTTCTGCACCGACACACCGAACCATGCTGTCTCATTTGTCGAAGACCCTGTCTCTTTCCGTCAACTTTATTTGCTCGGCATAACGCATTTACTAATCGTATGCGGATAACTCGCAGTTACTTGTACTTGAAGTTCGCCGCCTCGGCTGATGCAGTCATCTACTTCCTGGTCGACGGAAGTGAGCGATACAGCTACCGGGCCTTTCAAAACAGACGGAGTAATTTCGTTAACCTGTGCGTGAGCAGATTCAAGGCGAAATCTTTTATTGTTGTGGTCGATGATTAAAGCCTCTGCACGGACGACAAATGGTCTTTTAAAGTCGATGGAACATCTTACGATAGTTGGATCGATTTCTTTAGGATGACACGAATACTCATTAACATCTTCTTTGCTGAACTTTATTGGAAGGTGTTTAATCTCGATGCCTTTTTCAATGCCATCGACGTATGCTTTGTATCCATATTCCTGGTCAGTTGTCATAGGTTGGCATTCCAACACAGCAGGTGAGCTATATAACGAGTAGTAGAGGCATGTTATATGAAGATTTTCGAACGTTCCGAAAGCAGCTGCCTTTTGATAGGATCCGGTGATCGATTTTGAGGGGACGCCTGCAACGTCATCGATAAATTTCGAGCCTTCTTGTTCATACTCGTCTATATTGACATATTCGCTATATGGATTTGGCTTTTCGTTAGCAGTAGTCGTGTTGTTTTGAGACCCGTCCTCTTCACTTTGATTGTTTTGAGAAGCTACAGCGTCTGAAGTCTGGTCTGATGTGCCACTTTCTATTGATTCGCCTTGCGTTCGATCTAATGACGTCATCGATGCCGACTCACCAAGAGTTCTTGTCGAACTTTCGCTCTGTTGATCAGAACAAGCAGCGGTTGTTGTCAAGATCGCGCCAAGCAGGATTATTTTCATTTTGCCCCCAACCTAAATCCAATGAATTCATCGGCTTAATAAGACTCCCGATGAGATTTTTAATTTAGTCACTGTATTTCAAACAGCTTATATTCTTAAATAAATATTACCGTTATGGTAACAATGGTGGTTCGCGGGGGACCTCGACATTATCACAGGCTTTTGAAACCCCACCGTTAACTTGAGCCGAGATATTAAAATTGGTTTGATCATCAGCGATACCATCATCAGCAAACATATTTGGAAACTGGTGAACAGCATTTTCGTGACAGAGAACAACCTTTTTATCGGCAGCATTAAGTAATGTCGAGGAGAAGGTTCCTGTTTGAGTGAGGTAGATGGCGGGCCCATCAAAAGCGCCTTGATTGGCACGGTAAAACATTACGTCATTGAGTGTTGTGGAACCAGAATAACCATTCAGGTAGAGAGCACCGCCAGGGTAATTTGCATGGTCGTGTGATTCGATCATAAAGACCGACGTCTTAGTCAGTTGCGCTGTACCACCCATTAGATTGTGATCAAGAGAAATAGCATTGAGATCGGCAATCATGGCATCGTTTTTTCTAACGAGAGTCGTGTTGTCGACGTTGAGTGTCCAAGCGAATGAGCTATCTTGGTAAGTCTTAATGGCAGTCGCATCACGGGTGAAGATGAATGAATCTCTTAGGTTAGCCGATGCTCCGGCCTTAATATACAGTCCGTAGGCATCAGAGCCAAAGGTGACGGTCTGGTATTTCTCAATGTCTACTGAAGTATTATCGCCCCATAAATAGATGCTTTCTGAGTTTCTGACGTTTGTGTATAGCCCTATGATCGATAGCGAAGGCGTATATGTTACAGAGACAGCGCCTGTATTGTTTTCGGTATCGATGGCAAGGTCTTGTAAAGTGATTCCACTGCCGGCAGAGCTTGCTTGCACGGCGTAGTAGCCTGCTCCGCCTGTCGTGTTACGAAACTTTAAACCGACGAGGTTGACATTTGAAGCTCCTGATTGGATCCAAATGTTCGGATTTTGTACCCCCGTGGTACTGGTTAACAGAGCATTGTGATTGCCCCTTGCGATTAGCGTGACATCGCTAGTTGTGATATTTAAAGTGCCATTGGCACCCGTGTCGATCGTCACACCATCTTCTAAACAAATGACTGCATTTGGTGAAACAAAAGTGGCGAGCTCAGCAGTCGAAATATTGGCGTTGATATTTTGTGTGCAAGTCTTAAAACTAAGTCCAGGGTAAAGGGACGATGGAACGAAAGTGTAACGATCCTTTTCTTCATTGTTTTTCATTAAGCGAACAACATGAGTCTCATTGTATTTGGCGACTGACCAAGTTAGCTGATTCTTAGCACTACAGGCAGTAAAGGTCACCCCACCATCTTCTGAGCATTCAATGTAATCGCCATCGTGGCTAAAGTTGATGGTACGTGGTATGTTTTCATCTTCAATAAAGATCTTGCGTTTTAAGTTTTTCACCACAAAACTAAGCGAATAAATAGGCTCTTTGACAGTATTTGAGGTTTGCTGTTTTGTTGAGAGATCAAGAGCTGCACTCCACTCTGAGCTCATGACATATCCGCTCTCATCGATACAATTAATCTGCGAATAAAGTGTTTTACCTCGATAGGTTGACAGTTTATCGCTAAATGTCATCATTGACTCTTCGCTTCTTAGGCGTGCGAGATAAGGAGAAACCTTATCTTCGTCGATAAGAGCGATACAGGAAAAGCTTGCTTGATAATCACCTGGAAGAGAAGCTTCGACTAATATGAGATCTTTGTCCGTGCTTGCTGTTAAAGATAAACTTTCGATGCTTGGAGCAGTCGCC
>CAZBDM010000570.1:0-3374 GCA_964490675.1 uncultured Oligoflexales bacterium | reverse complement strand
TATAGAGACGGGAAAACTCAAGGTCATCGAGGCAAGACAAGGGTTTTCGGTCGCCCAGATCCTCAGTGAAGAAAGTATGCTGTCAAAGAGCATGTTTCCTCATTACCCAGGGGTCATGGTTGGTGATCTAGCGATGGTTGAGCAGCCAAAAATTTTGGCGAAAAAGATTATTACTCCTGAGATCAGTCTCTCTTATTTTGACCTTTTTTCAGATCCACAGCAATCACCGTCGAGTTTTGAATTGACTGAAAAAGGTAAAAAACTGTTGAAAAGTGCTGCTCAGTCTTTTGCCAAGGCTCAGTTAGGTCTTTTAATGGTGGCTGGATATACGGATAGCAACGGATCTGCTGATTCTAATCAAATAGAGTCATATCAAAGAGCACTTACCATTAAGCAGTACTTGGTTGATGAGCTTGGCTTTGATGAAAGGCGTGTTGAAGCGATTGGATTTGGTGAGGGCGAGCCATTCGATAAAAGCATGGTTGTTGGTTACCGGCGAAACAATAGGCGAATCATCCTTAAGGCTCTCGACTACCGCGAAAGTCATTTCTGATAGAGGCTGTTAAAATTCATGTTTTAGTTTATAACCCTGTCATAGAAAGTTGACAGGGTTTTTCACATGCCAGAACTTCCAGAAGTAGAAACCATCACCCGCTCATTATCAGAGACAATTGTTGGCGCAACCCTGTCTGGTCTTGTCTTTCATAGAAAGGACTTACGAGAGGAGCTTCCTAAGAAAACTCTGACGGAAGTTCTCAGCGGTGAAGAGATCTTAAGCGTCTTTAGAAGATCTAAATATATTCTTATCGAAACAAATAAAGGCTTCGCACTCATACATTTAGGAATGACTGGTAACGTCTTTTTTGAAACGTTTAGAGAACCTAAAAGGCCTCATACACACGTAGTTTTCGAGTTTTTAGACAAAGGGGGAGCTCGGTTTTTTATCCATTATGTCGATCCAAGACGGTTTGGTCGGATGGGTGCACAGCTTGGAAAGACTTGGCAGTCCCACCCCTATCTCACAGGTCTTGGTGTTGAGCCTCTTGAAGAAAAACAATTAGGAGCTTATCTTTACCAACTAAGTCGTAATAGAAATCTACCTGTAAAAAACTTCATCATGGATAGCAGAATTGTTGTGGGGGTCGGAAATATCTATGCCTGTGAAGCTCTCTTTAAGGCACACATTAGACCGACGAAAAAGTCAGGCTCTATAAGCCGTCAGAAATACGATCTCCTATCTGAGGCGATTAAAAAAACTCTTAGGGCAGCCATAAAGGCAGGTGGAACGACTATTCGTGACTTTCGAAGTTCAGAGGGGAATCCAGGCTATTTTAGCCAATCTTTGAATGTTTATGGGCGTAAAGACAAACCTTGTTTGAAGTGTGGGGCAATCATTAGGATGACGCGTATGTCTGGTCGGAGCAGCTTTTTTTGCGCTGTTTGTCAAAAGTAAAATTCTATAAAAAACACAAGTATTTCCTCTGTTCTTTCCAAGCCTATAAAATCACCGTTAAAATTTAATCCTAAATTTTAAAAACCCTTAGACGAAAGCAACATTGTAATAGTTGATTTCAATTTTTTCAGCCTCTTCGTTTAGGGGAGTTTATTTTCTATTAGGGGGACATTCAATGGGCCTGCGTATCAGAACCAATATCGCATCGATCAACTCTCAACGTCGTCTTAGTAAAACGACGAATGAAATGACTGAAACCATGACAAAGCTGGCTAGTGGCTACCGAATCAACAAAGCCGCTGACGATGCCGCTGGTCTTGCGATCTCTGAATCAAACAGAGCGATGATCAAATCTGTGGCCCAAGCCAAAAGAAATGCTAGTGACGGTGTTTCTCTTATTCAGGTAGCTGAGGGAAGCATGAACGAAGTGTCAAACATTCTTGTCCGTCTAAGAGAACTAGCAACGCAAGCTTCTTCGGATACGATCAGTAATACAGAAAGATCGTTCACTAACCGTGAATACGTCCAGCTTGTCGAGGAGATCGACCGTATTACTAACTCTACTGAATTTAACGGCATCAAGCTCCTCAGAGGCGGAAGCGAAGATGGCGATATGGATACGTTAACCATTCATGTCGGTGCTGGTGATGGTTCCATGGAAAATACTGACACTTTAGACGTTGATATCCAGGCCATGAAGCTCTCTTCAACAGAAGAACTTGGCCTTGGTATGGAAGAGGAAATCGGTCCAAACGATCCTAACGACACAGGCTTTGAGAGACAAACGGCTGCTGATAAGTTAAGCATTATCGATGATGCCTTACTTCATATTAATAGTGTGAGATCTGAGCTTGGTGCTAAGCAAAACCGTCTCAATTCGACGGTCAGCAACCTTGGCATCATGCACGAAAATCTTTCCGCTGCGACGAGCCGTATTCGTGACGTTGATTACGCAAATGCCACTGCTCAATTTACTCAATCCAGAATTCTCCAACAGGGTGGAATATCTGTTCTTCAACAATCCAATAATTTACCTGAGATGGCTTTGGCCCTTCTAAGATAAGTCGTCTCGGTATAGTTTTGTTTCGCGTTGGTTCATTTTTGTAACTGGTGGTACCCATGGCTGGGTGCCACTGGCTTCTTGTAATCCCCTGAAATTACGCATTTTCGTCATAGCGAGCTTTTTGGCCTGGTAATTGCTCTAGCTAAGAGTGGGACATATGGGAGGAATAAAAAATGGAACAAATCAACTCAGCAATTAACTTTGAAACCTCACCTTTAAACGCAGAAAAGCCAGCGATTGGTTTTTCACCAGGCATGACGCTTAAGGAGATCGAAAAGAATGTTATCTTGGAGACTCTTAGGCATCAAAAGTACAATCGTACGAGAACCGCAAAAGTTCTTGGCATTGGCATCCGCACGCTGCAGCGCAAACTGAAACAGTACCGTGAACTTGATGAAACACTCGATCTTGGTATTCCTGTAGTCAGTGCGTAAAGTCTGAAAAAAGGGGGGCGCGGGTTCGTTGACTTATGGAGTTAGTCAAAGGATCTTAGCCTCTTAAACTTTCAGCAAGGGCTTAGACTTTTCATAGTTTTGATTGACAGCAGACTAAGCAAGAGTTATAACCACCCGCTCTAATGGGCCAGTAGCTCAGCTGGTTAGAGTGCACGCCTGATAAGCGTGAGGTCGGTGGTTCAAGTCCACCCTGGCCCACCATCCATCGACTTGATAAATCCCCAAAACAAATGTTTATTGACAGCATCTTTTGTCCAAGAAACGCGCTGAACTTAAATTGTTTCAGTCTGAAATGTTCGAGCAGTTTCAAGCAACTAAAAAAAAGATCATTCCAGCCATGGAAGTGACTTAGAAATTCCCACCCGTAAGGATTACGGACCGCTTCTCACCTAAGTAACTAGGA
>CAZBDM010000569.1:0-3384 GCA_964490675.1 uncultured Oligoflexales bacterium | reverse complement strand
CTAATCGACAAGCCGAGGCCCGTCCCACGTCCGACTTTTTTTGTTGTAAAGAATGGATTGAAAATGTTGGTCAGTTTTTCTTGGGCAATGCCCATACCATTATCTTCGATTAAGACGGTGCAATCACTTTCATCCTTATCAACAGTGATTTTTATGACACCTCCTTTGTTCCCATGGAATTCTTCAATAGAATCGCGTGCGTTACCAATCAAGTTGACAAAGACTTGCTCGAGGCGGTTATAAGCACCATCGATATACACCGATTGATCAACGTAATTATAAAGAAGTTTAATATTTCTCAGTTTCAATTGCTCATTAAAGAGCGCCAGTGAATCCTTTATGACTTCAACAACGTTTATCGTTTCAGTGACATGAGAACTCTGTCTGGAAAAATCCCTGAACTGCTGGATAATACCCTTCATCCGCTTACTGTTTTCAAAAATCTCATTATTGAATTCAATGAGCTTTTTTCGATCAAGATGCGCCTTCAAAAGGCTTTTTTTAATTTGGGAAGAAAAACCTCTTATCAAGAATAAGGGATTATTAAGTTCATGAGCTAGTCCAGCACCCATTTCACCAAGAGCAGCAAGTTTAGCAGACTGAATGAGCTGAGACTGGGTTTGCTGAAGTTCTTTTTTAGTCTGCACCCTCTCGGTAATATCGATCATCATAACAAACGTTCCCTTTATCTCGCCGACGCGGTCATAATCAGCTGTACAACTAATTTGATAGATCCGATTAAAGATCTCGCTTTCTTTAAATGTCATTTCAAATTCTGTATGACCGTAAATTTTTGCGTCGTCAATTTTCGTGGAAAAGGTTTCTTTCATTGTGGCATCAATAAGATCCAAAAAGGAAATACCATTAAAGTCCGAATAAAGATGTGAATACCACCCCCTGAAGAGGCGATTCGCAAACTTGATTTCGCCTTGTTTCCCTAGGTGAATAATCTGAATGGGAAGGGCATCAAAAATAGTTCGCAGATAGCTTTCCCTTTCGATCGCTTCATCATAAAGTTTCGTTTGCCGTAAGTCCTTGAAGACAAGTGCTAGTCCAAAATATCCGCCCTTATCGTCTTCTATAATATTGGCATTGGCATGAACAGGGACTTCCATTTCATTTGAAACTTTAATTGTCAATTGTCTCTTTTCGACCGGCCCTTGACTGGCAAGCTTCCAAAGCGCACCAATATTGAATTGATCACTTTTAGTGAGTAAATCAATAATGGGTGTGCCAATCAGTTGTGATTGTGGTTTTTCAACCATGCGGCAAAAGTTATCGTTCGCTATTAAGATCTCGCCCTTATCAGTAACGATCACCATCATGTCAACAATCGCATTCAAGATTTTACTGGCGATATGTTTAAATATTGACTCTGAAGAAAATCGCTCTGAGAACTCATTGACAGTGAGCGCGATTTGGTCAAAAAGATCGCTATTTCCTTTGAGATTCATACGACTGTTAGCATCTCGTTTGGAGACTTTCTGCAGGACTTGATTAAGTTCTTCTAGCCACTGTTTCGAAACAAGGACTGACTCTTCGTCGGTTTCCTGGATGGACTTTTTTTTTGAATCTGAACACATCAATCGACCTCTTATCTCAAATAAGATGATCGTCATTTTCCCTTGTCATGTTAAGAAATATTGGTTTCACCTGAGTTATGGTTTTTTCAAAGAAACAACCATTTAGTTAGCGAAAAAGCGCTAAACGATTTGGAAATATGCAAGCGTGATATTTGACTAGACAACCAATCTAAAGTGTCAATGTCAGCCGCTTGCTCAGGTCTTTTCATCTGCCTAAAGCTGCGAAGAATAATAGGTTTAAGGCTTTATCGAACTATCTTTTGATTTTCCTAGAAAAAGCCTCATAATACGTGCTGGCTATATTGCAGAAAACGATCAATAAATCACCACATTCAACTTCAACCATCTGTTTTTATTGATTAAAATGAAAGGTAATCGATGAAATTTCTCCACACCATGATACGAGTAAGGGATCTCGAGGCAGCTCTCGACTTCTTTATCGGTAAATTAGGGCTCGTCGAAACGAGACGTCACGACGTTCCAGCTGGAAAGTTTACGTTAGTCTTTCTTGCAACCGCGAAAGGAGAACCCGAAATCGAATTGACCTATAACTGGGACCAAGAGGAAGCTTACAGTGTCGGACGCAACTTTGGTCACCTGGCTTTCGCAGTCGATAACATCTACGATACTTGCAGCCAGCTGAAAGAAAAGGGTGTCGCTATTTTACGGCCACCGCGCGACGGCAGAATGGCTTTTGTAAGATCTCCGGATCAAATTTCTATCGAACTTCTACAAAAAGGCGAAGCGTTAGCTCCCCAGGAACCTTGGACCTCGATGGAAAATCAAGGCGAATGGTAACCCGGATCCGAATTTCTGGAACATGAAAGGAAATGTATAATGAAAACACTTTTGAAAACAATTTTAGTGGCTTCGTTACTGACCGCAGGCCCTGCTTTCAGCTCTGACGATGATAAAAAAGACGATCATCACGAGCAAAGTGAAAAAGAAGAGTCCAGCAAACTTGGAGAAAGTCTCGAGCGCTTAAAAACCTCGATTCAAAAAGCTGACCAAAAACTCTCTCAAAGAATCAAAGAGAATACTAAAAAGACCGTCGAACATGCTAACGAAACAGCTAAAAAAATCGAACAGAACTTGCGCGAGCTGCTTTCGAAAAGCAAAGAAAAGGTCAAAGAGGTTGAACCGAAAGTAAAAAAGAATATCGATGATGCCAAAGAAAAGTCATCAGAGACCCTAAGCGGTATCTTAGATCGTATGAGTGAAAACATTGATGACTTGTCTGAGAAGCTTCAAGGTTCGGAAAGTTCAGAAGAGTAGATCACTCTTCTGAAAAGTTGATATCTTGTAGAGTGATGCTTTGCGAAGGGCCCGCGTAGTCTGATTCAAAAACAACAGTGACTGGAGTTTTGAGGTTTTCAAAGGTCTCAACTCCAGCTCCAGTAAATTCTCTTACGTGACCAGAAGCATCTGCCACTTTTACTTTGTCGTAAGTCTGTTCGATATCGAAGTTTAGTGTAAACGAAACAGACTCTCCAGACACGGAAGGTAACGCGGCCAGGAGCTTTTGTTCGTTATTTCCAAACGGCCCAAAACTAGCTGATCCCTTTTCAGACCAATGTGCGTCAGGAAACACACCGTTAAGTGCATCGACAAATCTTATGAGTTCGGTTTGCGAAAGAAAAGTAGCGTAATTCCAGTTGCCTTCTCCGCCGCCATGGACGCCAACGACTTTTTGATCTGAAAGGCGAATCACCGGGCTGCCACTATTGCCAGGTAGCGTGTCACATTGGTGAGCGAACTGGTCATGCCCAAGCTGCGCTTCCTCATCAAAACTAATCTCACA
>CAZBDM010000568.1:0-3384 GCA_964490675.1 uncultured Oligoflexales bacterium | reverse complement strand
TTAGCTACTATCTTCAATAGTCTCCAAAAAATTACGCTGAGTTGCCGATGATACGGGTTTTTTTTAAGTACTTTATTCCTTTTTTACTTCTGAGCGGTTTGATTTTTTCAGCCATTAAGCATGATCTCGAAAACCACACGTTAGAGCTCAGAAAGAAGATTCGGCAAAAAGAAGTCAATCAATTGGTTAACATTGCAGAGGATCGTCTCAATTTTATTCTGCGAGATAGTCGTTTTGTTGCCGCCATGGTTGATGGTCGCGAATTTGATTTTACTGTTGAACAAGACCTCGAGAGACTGAAAAAGCTAATTGCCAAATTCATGATGATTGAAAAAGCCTACGATCAAATTAGATTCTTTGACTTACAAGGGATGGAAGTCTTTCGAGCAGATTTTCGCAAAGGAAAAGTGGAATTTGTTTCGCAAGAAAATCTGCAAGACAAGAGGAAGGTTTCAAACTTAAAAAAGGCGAAGTCTATCTCTCTCCAATCGATCTCAACATGGAACGCGGCGAGATTGAACAGCCTTACAGACCGAGTCTGCGAGTAGCTATGGCCGTGTTTGATCAAAACGATAGTAAGATAGGGCTCATCGTTGTCAATGTTTATATTAAGGAATTTCTCGATTATTTAAAATCTCTCTCAAAGACTTTTACTGGCGATTTTTATGTCGTCAATCCGCAAGGTTACTTTGTCATGGCACCATCTCCTTCTCAAGAATGGGGATTTCAGCTGAAAAGGCGAGAAAGTCAAAACATCCAAAACTATCTGCCAACACGTAAAGACATTTTTCTCGTAAGAAAAAGTGGTCAGATTCTCGAAGAGGGTAGAGTCTACACTTGGGATACTATTTTTACCCAAGATTCAAAACAAACGCTGCGGGAAAACCAGCGGCAATGGAAGGTCCTTAATGTTAGTACCGAGGAAGAACTTATGCCGGCGTTACTTTTAAGTAAAAAGATTTTTTATAAAATTTCTCTGATCGTTGTTGGCTTGATTGTCTTGATTAGCTATTTTCTGGCGCGATTTTCTTTTCAAAGAGAATTCGCTAAAAAGAGAATGGATGCTGTCTTTAAGTCGATAGACAATGCTGTTTTTATCACCGATATTGAGGCAAATATTCTCGATGTCAATAGATCAGCATGTCAGATGTTTGAATATGATAAAGAAGAACTTGTTGGAAAGAACGCATCTATTCTTATGAGTAAGGACTTACAAGAGGTACACCACACAAAAGTTACAAACTTCGATCTGAAGCAAAAAAATACAATTGTTGGCAAAGAAAGAAATATCGAAGCTGTGACAAAATCAGGGAAAACTATGGCGGTAGAAATCATTGTCAATGCAATACATGTGCTTGGTCTAGATTACTTTGTCGGTGAGATACGTGATTTGACAGATATGAGGAAGTTAAAGAGCGAAATTTCCGAGCTAGATGATCGCTTCCATGTGAACATTCAATTCAGTAAGAACTTTTCGGAGATTTCAAAACGGGAGATTGATGATGTCGTAAAGATTATTTCGGCTATTGTAAGAAAAAGACGAAGCTGTCAGCAGGGTGAGTCAAACGAAGAAATGGGATTCATTGATGGCCTAGTCGAAAGCTTCAGAGATCTTATGAAAAACATTCTCGATCTTTCTGCTAACCAAACTCTTTCGCCTGCGGCGCCAGATGTCTTTGATATAGAAGACTTTATGAGAGAATTTTCAAATTATTTTTCTGCAAATCTTGAAGCTATTAAGCTAACCGTAACTTTCCAGCCTTATGATCGAAAGTTCTGTAAAATTAAATTGTCGAAAACTCTTCTCAAGCAAATCCTTCTTCTTATTTTAGGTGGCTTGTTCAAAAGTGATTGGTCGCGCGATCTCAATATAAACTGTCTCTTAAGAGATAATCGAGCTCATCCTGATAAGCTTGATGTTCAACTGACTTTTAATGTGCAAAACGTAGCAAGTGGTGACATATCTGACTTCAACGTTGCCCACAAGTTGACCAATTTTATTGGCGGAAGACTGAGGGCTCCGCAGATCACAGAGCAAAGCGTGGCCTTAAGACTTGAAATCAACGGCATCGAAAAAGGTTACGAAAAGATTTAACTTGCCTTTTGATGGTCAGAATGGGAGGGGTTTTCTTGCTGGTCGAAAACCTCTTTGAGCATCTTTTTGAGCTGTCTTGGGCGTAAAGGTTTCGATAAGTATTCGCTGCAGCCTATTGAGAGACATTTGTCTTTGTCTTCTTTCAAAGCAGAGGCAGTCAGAGCTACAATTGGGATGTCACTATTCAGCTGTCTGATTTCTTTTGTCGCTTGATAGCCGTCTTTGATCGGCATCTGCATGTCCATAAAGATCAAGTCAAAGAAACGATCGCTCTTAAATGAATCGACCGCTTCTTGACCATTATTTACGATAGTAACCTGTGCGCCTTCGCCCTCTAAGAGTCCGCGCATTAGAATTTGAATGTCTACACTGTCTTCCGCAACTAATATGGCTTTACCTTCTGCGGTGAGAGTAGAGGTACTGGAAGATGGAAGCGGTTTGTTTGATTTTGCTCTATTTTTGACATCTGGTAATTGTTTTGCTTGTCTTGCATCACCTGCATCGATGGTGAAAGCAAAGGTGGAACCCCTATTCGGTGAGCTTGTTACTTCAATCTGACCACCTAAGATTTTAATGAGTTTTTTACTTATTAAAAGGCCAATGCCAGTGCCACCGTACTTGCGCGTTGTCGAGGTGTCGGCTTGGCTAAACGGTTTGAACAGTCTATCGAGCTGAACATCTGTCATGCCGATACCCGTATCGATCACTTTAAAACTTAAGAAAGTTTTGGCAGAGTGGACGTTTTCCTTACGAACGATGATTGTCACGTAGCCTTTCTCGGTGAATTTGATTGCATTACCAACAAGATTGATGAGGATTTGCTTAAGTCGAGTCGGGTCTGTCAATAAAGTGTCTGGAACATCGGAAGCAATATCAATTCTCAAATCAAGGCCTTTTTCCATTGCTTTTATTTCAAATAGGTTTTTGACCTCATTGACAAGCTCATTAAGAGAGCAAGTGATGATTTCTGTTTCAAGCTGACCAGCTTCGATTTTTGAAAAATCGAGAATGTCATTGATTACCGAAAGCAGGTGGTTACCATTTTTTCTGATAATTTTTAGATCTCGTAGATTATCTTTGTCTTGTTCAAGTTTGATCAGTTTGTCCGTAAAGCCGACGATGGATGTCATGGGTGTCCTAATTTCATGACTCATGTTAGCCAAAAAGTGACTTTTGAGATGAGCTGCTTCCTCTGCCTTTGAAATAGCTTCTTTTAGGGTATTATTGGTTTCTTTGTTTTTTTCTGCATAATCTTCAATGCTCTCAATCATAGGGTGAATAAATTTTCC
>CAZBDM010000567.1:0-3385 GCA_964490675.1 uncultured Oligoflexales bacterium | reverse complement strand
CGGAAAATCAGGGGTGCTTTCAATAGCGACTGTGCGGCTGTAAACATCCTCTGTGGCCGCGACGGCAGGATCTTCTAAGATACCCGCTTCGTGACTGATATGAAGCAGATTATCATCTTCGCTGTATGGTTTCGCCTTGGTTGACTTCACTTCGATTCCATGCTTTTCGGCATAGTTAAGCAGGTCGGTACGCCCTTTAAATGCATCGAGGAACTCACGGTCTTTCCATGGTGCAATGACCTTGATTTCTGGATTAAGAGCGTAATAGCCAAGCTCAAATCGTACTTGATCGTTGCCTTTGCCGGTTGCACCGTGCGACACATACTGGGCGTTAACTTCATGAGCAATTTCAATCTGCCTTTTGGCAATCAAAGGCCGCGCGATAGCTGTTCCGAGTAGATAAGTACCTTCATAAAGAGCGTTTGCCTTAAACATCGGAAAGATAAAGTCGGTGACAAACTCACGTTTGAGATCCTCAATAAAAACTTGCGAAGCCCCGATCGCCAGTGCTTTTTGGCGCGCAGCTTGAAAGTCTTCTTTTTGTCCGATATCTGCAATATAAGCGATAACTTCGAAGTCTTTTTCGATGAGCCACTTGAGGATGACCGAAGTATCAAGACCGCCGCTGTAGGCAAGTACCACTTTTTCTTTACCCATTTTTGCTCCTTTTGCTTGCCACAGGCATCTTCCCGCCAAAGACATAACTACTTGTATTTATTTGGTATTCCCAGAAAGCTCGTGCTTCATAATTCCATACATGGGTTACCTTATCGCCGAACAATCTGCAAGCGGGTAATTTCAGCTAATATGCGGAATTGCTAAATAATTCGGTGATCTTTGAGAAACCGCTAAAAAGATTTCAAACGAAAAGACGGCGTACACATACGCTTTTTTACATTTTTAAAGCTAAGCCGATAAAGATTCTTGAAGTATGTATTAGGAGTTTTTTTGATCTGTAAGGCAAAGCAGTTTTTCACTCTTATCTTTTGCTCTTGGGCAACAACATCGCTACTACACGCTCATGCAGTGATTTGTGTTAATGCAGTTAAAACTGAAATCGTTCTTCCGCTGGCCAAAGTTGAGAAAATCCCCAGCAAAAGCTGGGGATTTGGCCTTCTTAGTAGCGATAGTACTCAGGTTTGTATGGCCCTTCGACAGGAATACCAAGGTAATCTGCTTGCTCTTTGGTTAAAGAAGTGAGCTTCACACCCAACTTGTCTAAATGCAGACGAGCAACTTTTTCGTCAAGAGACTTAGGCAGCGTATAAACCTTGTTTTCGTATTTACCGTGGTTCTGCCAAAGCTCGATTTGAGCAATTGTCTGGTTTGTGAAACTACTAGACATGACAAAGCTTGGATGACCAGTAGCACAACCTAAGTTAACCAGGCGACCTCTTGCTAAGAGAATAATGGAGCGTCCGTTAGGTAGCTTAAACTTATCAACCTGTGGCTTAATGTTGATTTCTTCGACTTCTGGGTTATTATCCAGCCAAGCGACATGAATTTCAGAATCAAAGTGGCCGATGTTACAGAGAATCGCTTCATCTTTCATTTCCATAAAGTGCTTCTCAGTAATGACGTTGTCACAACCGGTCGCTGTAACAAAGATGTCAGCAACAGGAGCTGCGTCTTCCATCGTAACGACTTCGAAACCTTCCATTGCTGCCTGCAAAGCACAAATCGGATCAATTTCTGTGATGAGAACACGCGCACCGAGTCCACGCAACGCTTGAGCGCTGCCTTTGCCTACGTCACCGTAACCGGCAACGACACACACTTTGCCTGCCACCATAATGTCAGTCGCACGCTTGATTCCGTCAGCAAGCGATTCACGGCATCCGTAGAGGTTGTCGAATTTTGATTTGGTTACTGAGTCGTTTACGTTCATGGAAGGAATCTTAAGAGTTCCCGCTTCCATCATCTGATAAAGTCTGTGGACACCAGTGGTGGTTTCTTCTGAAAGCCCCTTAATTCCGGCGACAAGATCAGTGTAGTCGTCGTGGATAACCTTGGTCAAGTCACCACCATCGTCAAGGATCATGTTAAGAGGTTGATCTCCGAACATAATTGTCTGCTTGATACACCACTCGTATTCTTCCTCTGTCTCGCCCTTCCAAGCAAAAACCGGAACGCCTGTTGCTGCAATGGCCGCAGCTGCGTGGTCTTGGGTCGAGTAAATGTTACAACTTGACCATCTTACCTCCGCTCCCAGAGCAGTGAGAGTTTCGATGAGAACAGCTGTTTGAATCGTCATGTGAAGACAACCAGCAATGCGCGCGCCCTTTAGAGGCTGCTCTTTGCCATATTCTTCGCGAAGTGCCATAAGACCTGGCATTTCTTTCTCTGCCATTTCGATTTCTTTACGGCCCCAGGCAATCGTCTCAGGACTCATGTCTGCTACTTTAAAATCACCTGACTTCGGTGCAACCATTTGAATTCCTTTCGTTTGTTATTTCAGGTACGGCTTGCAAAGACCATCCCAGCGAGACTTTCGTGCAAACGTACCTTTCGCGATTTAGTCTACGATCCTAACTGATGTACACATGATTTCAATGGAAATTGCACAGTTTTTTAATGTATGTGTGGGTCTGACGCGGTTTACGTCAGTTACGGTTGTCTAAGTGCGTCAGTCAGAGTAACTTATCCCCTTCCCAATGAATTACGGAGGAACCTGTGGACCCAGTCGAAGCTATGAATCGGATTGTCTCTCTCTGCAAGCGCCGTGGATTTGTCTTTCAAAGTAGTGAAATCTATGGCGGTTTGCGATCTAGCTATGATTACGGTCCCTTAGGAGTAGAGCTAAAGAAAAACATAGCAGCCGAATGGTGGCGTGCTATGGTCTACGAACGCGAGGATATCTTTGGCATCGATGCTAACATCATGATGCATCCTCGCGTCTGGAAAGCCTCCGGCCACCTCGCCAACTTCTCCGATCCATTGGTCGATTGTCGTAATTGTAAAGAACGCTTCCGTGCAGACAAAGCCCCTCAGGCCGAACCCGGTAGTGAAACCAGTTTTATCCTCGGAGGTAAGAAAAAGGGCGAAAAAAAGACGATGAAGGTCGGCCCGCAAGGTTACATCTGCCCAAATTGTGGATCTTCAGATTTAAGTGACGAACGCCAATTCCACGGCATGTTCCGCACCTCGATGGGCGCCATCGATCCCCTTGATGAGTTCGTCAAAGACGCTCACAATCAAGATTTGACAAGAGAAGAATTCCGCCAGAAACTCAACGAAGCGGTTGAATCAACGGCGGTCTACCTAAGGCCGGAAACCGCTCAAGCGATGTTTGTGCAGTTTAACAACGTGCAACAGACAACCTCAGCAAAGATTCCTTTCGGCATCGCTCAGATCGGCAAGTCTTTTCGCAACGAGATCATCGTTG
>CAZBDM010000566.1:0-3398 GCA_964490675.1 uncultured Oligoflexales bacterium | reverse complement strand
GTCTTCAACGCTAGTGCCATTGACTCCCACTTGGATGACGTAACGCTCAAGGCCACTTTCTTGTTCGACAAAGAACTTGTTGCCGTTAAACTCGGTGGTCGCGGCAATACGGTCGATCTCATCTGCAAGCTGGGTGTACTCACGGTTTAGAAAAGACCTTTCTCTTTGACCAATAGTGTCAGAAGAGGCTTGAACCGTAAGCTCTCTCATACGAACCAAAATGTTACTCATTTCGTTCATGCCACCTTCTGCGATCTGAACCATGGAAATGGCATCGTTGGCGTTTCTCTTGGCAACATTGATTCCTCTGATTCTTGCTCTGAGGTTCTCTGAAACAGCAAGGCCGGCAGCATCATCCATCGACTTGTTGATACGGTAGCCTGAAGAGAGTCTTTCGAGGTTGGTTTGAAGTCTAGAGGTGTTGTCACCTAAGTGACGTTGAGCCACGAGGCTCGCGACGTTAGTACGAATACGCATTAGATTGTCCTCCGATCCCTGGATGCGTTATATAAAGCCCAATTGAATGGGGTGCAGCTCCACCCTGGAACTTGCGAAAGTACCATCGAAATTTTGGCGAAAAGCTTTAATTTTTCTGGGTGTCTAAAAAAACTACGTAATCTTTCTTTTAATTCCCTTGGGTTGGCCGAATTTATGAGCGATATCAATCATTTACTATCTTGCATGAAACGACAACTTGAGGGCTTTTTACTGTCTTATCAAGGGGTTGTCCTTGCTATATCGGGAGGTCTTGATTCTACAGCGCTTTTTCGGCTTTTTTGGCAAATTAAAAAGGAAAACCCAAATTTTTTTTTGGCACTTTTACACATTAATTTTGGCCTTCGCCTGAAAGATTCTGACAATGACCAAGCATTTATTGAAGATATAGCAAGTTCTACAAATACCCCTCTCTTTGTCAGAAGGGTCACTGAATTGGAGAAAAGCCAAAAAGCCGGGCAAAGCACCCAAGAGTGGTCGAGAACTCTCCGTTACCAGGAGTTTGATAAGTACGCAAAAAAGGGCTTTTTGATCGCTATGGCCCATCACCAAGAAGATCTCACCGAAAGCATTCTTCTCAGGATGGCGAGGGGTGTTAGAACGGAAAAGCTTTCAGGAATGAAGACCTATCATCCGCCCTTTTGGCGGCCTCTCTTAGACATACCAAAGTCTCAACTTAAGAATTACCTCGACCAGTTAGGGCAAAGTTATTGTCACGACAAGAGTAATGATACGATCGATTACGCCAGAAATCGCGTACGCCATAAGATTATTCCCGAGTTTGAGAAGCTCCACAAAGATGCCCCTCAAAAGATCAGACATTTCTCACAGCAAGTGGAAGAGCTTTCTCACTTCTTTAACGCCCACTTAACTCGTCTACTGAATACCCACGAGAAGTCGTTACCCTTGCAGCTTTTCGACGGCCAGACAGACTTTTACAAGAGACAATTGCTGTCTATTTTCATCTCAAAAAAGTTGCCTGGGATTTCTCTTTCTAACCGTTTTCTTAATCGTATTTTGCTTTACATAGAAGACGGTAAAGGCAGGTTCAGTCTTGAAGTTCCGGGAGGTCAGTACGATATCGAATGTGACGACAGTTCGCTATTTTTCGTTACAAAAAAGGCACCACTGTCTCACCCAAACTTCCTGCGCCACCAAAGAAGCCACAACAGGGAGGATAAAGCTTGCCTAGTTGAATCCGGCAGCTTTGTTCGATATTTGAACACACCAGCTCAGAAAACGAGCTGCACCAAAGCGGCCTCGATGGTACACAACACCAGTGAATCAAGTGTTTTTGTGAGACAGCTAACCCCAAAAAGTAACGATACTTTCGAAATTCCAGGTCACAAAAAGAAGTGGACAATGAAAGAGCTTTTCAAAACCAATGCTGTTCACGAGAAAAACAGGCAGGGTTGGCATCTAGTAAGAGTCAATAGTCAAGTGATAGGATTGTTAAAGGATGGAAAATTTTGTCAAGTCATGCCAAAAGGATTGCTCAAGTTTGCAGAACTTGATGAAATTGAGATTTATAGTCAGTAGGATAGAAGGACTGATTTAAGTCCTGGAGAGTTTAAATGTCAAAAGTACCTCAAAAACAAAACCAACCCTTCCGCGTCGCCATGTTGATAGCCGGATTTATTATGCTCTTTCTTCTTCTCCACATGCTGGTTAACCCAGTCGAAGAAGTCTCGAAAGTGACCTTTTCTGAGTTTATGTCTTACGTTGACCTTCCTGAAGGTCACGCTGATCGCATCGTTGAAGTCACTTTTAAAGGAAGTCAACAAGAAGGTGTTGATATTATCGGCATCAGAGAAGACAAAAGCTCGATCAAAGCCTTCGGTCTTTACGATGCCGATTTAAGAAAAAACCTTGCAGCAAAAGGCATCAAGGTAAACTTCAATCCCCCAGATGAGATGAGTTTGTGGAAGACGCTTTTAATCAATTCCTTACCAATGCTCATTTTGTTGGTCCTTTTTTTCTTCTTTATGCGTCAGCTCCAAATTGGTGGTGGAAAGGCTATGTCTTTTGGAAAAAGTCGTGCCAAGCTGCAAAGCGATACCAAGCCGAAAGTAACCTTCAAAGACATCGCTGGCATTGACGAGGCCAAGCTTGAACTTGAAGAAATCATCGAGTTTCTCAAGGAACCCAAAAAGTTCACCCGACTTGGTGGACGTATCCCAAAAGGTGTCCTTCTCATCGGACCTCCTGGAACCGGAAAAACAATTCTTGCAAGAGGAGTTGCTGGAGAGGCTGGAGTACCCTTCTTCAGTATTTCTGGCTCTGACTTTGTAGAAATGTTTGTCGGTGTAGGTGCTAGCCGCGTCAGAGATCTTTTCGATCAAGCGAAAAAGAATGCACCGTGTATTGTTTTTATTGACGAAATTGACGCCGTAGGTCGGCAAAGAGGTGCTGGTCTGGGCGGTGGTCATGATGAAAGAGAACAAACTCTCAATCAACTACTTGTGGAAATGGATGGGTTTGAAAGTAACGAAGGGGTTATCGTCATCGCCGCCAGTAACCGCGCCGACGTACTAGATCCCGCTCTTTTAAGGCCTGGCCGATTTGATAGGCGAGTAATTGTACCAAAGCCCGACGTTAAAGGCCGCATGGGAGTTCTCAAGGTTCATAGCCGCAAAACACCACTGTCTGACGATGTCGACCTCGCTAAAATCGCGCAAGGTACACCGGGTTTTTCAGGGGCAGATTTAGAGAACTTAGTCAACGAAGCAGCGCTTATCGCAGCGAGAGAAAGCTGTGATATGGTCAACATGCATCACTACGAGCTTGCAAAAGACAAAGTTCTCATGGGTCCAGAAAGAAAAACCATGATTATGTCCGAAGACGAAAAGAGAAACACGGCCTATCACGAATCTGGTCATGCGCTAATCGGTTTGCTTATTCCA
>CAZBDM010000565.1:0-3400 GCA_964490675.1 uncultured Oligoflexales bacterium | reverse complement strand
AAGCATGATTCCTCTCTTTCGTGTCAACAATTCATCTACTTTTTCGATTTATTTCTTGAATAGCGTTCTTGATGAGAACTGACCAGAAAACGCTCATTGCCTTCCTTTGCAAAGAGCCTGCCTAAAAGCAAAAATCTAAGTTATTATTATTATTGATCTTTATTTTCTTCCGGATGGCGACTTTGACTTTTTTTTTGCAGTTGTAAACGACATACATAGGAACGAACAGCTGAGAGATTGCTTTTCCCTGCAAAGGAGACCCTACGGTCTCCTTTAAAATTTACTGCTGGATGATCTCTATGTCATCTGGAGAGGCGATTAAAATTTGCGGATTGGCTTGGTTAGGTGAAGTGACATTAAGCGTCCCCTTTGCTCTGACACGCAAAGTCGGATTGACCATCTTATTGCGATCATTAAATGCACTGTCTTTTGCTGGATCCCACGAAGCAGCAAACTTCTCACGGATCTGCCTAAAGATTTCCATATCTTCGAAGTTTGGCAGAGTAAAGTTGAGCTTCATGCCATCGCCGTCAACTTCCATAAGGGCATAGATATCAAAAATGATTTGAGGACTCTTCGGGAAAAGCACTAAACATCCCTCAAAAACAGCTTCTTTACCATGCAGATCAGCGATTCTTTCGATCACTTCAATGGGCTGGGCGACATCTTCGTTAAGATAGAGATGCAAGGGACGACGACGAGAAATTTCTGATGTGTAGTGGATACGTACTTTATCACCTCGGTAAAGCTCTTTGGTGTGTTCACCGTTATCGGCATCAACTTGAACGACATAATCGCCATACTCGACGACCAAAGATTTACCTTGGTTGCGAACGGCATGCACCTTAGCGATCATCTCGCTACCTTCTGCGATCTCATAAGGAAGACGTCTATCGCGTGGGAAGTTTTCTTCCATCTTGTCACTTTCGTAGTCTTCAAGAACCTCAATGGCTTCAACAAGAATATGTTTCTGCGGGCTGCCACTGGCGATGTACTTTCCTTTGATGCGCACTTGATCATGGCGACTTAGCTCGGCCAGCACTTCGCGCACCTGGCGTTTATGAGCCACCATCGGAAAGTTATAGTTGATAAAAAAGTTGTCCGGACGACGATAGGTCACAACATAAACGTTGTATTCATGGGCGGCGGCGTGTATCCGACCGATAAGCCCATCGCCTTTTAACGCCTGTTCGACCTTTTCAAGATCAACACCGACTTCTGATGGCGGATGAACTGGTCCATTGCCTGGAGGTTCAGAAAGAATCGTTCGTGAGCGAGAACACTTTTCTGCAAGGATTTCGTTACGGTTTTCTGGACTTGCTGTTAGACCTTGAGAGAACAAAGCTCCCCATAAAAATAAGCTAGAAATTACATATGACACTTGCCTGTTCATTTTTCCCACCTTTTTTTTAAAAATTTTGATGGGCCAGATATACGTCAAAATGCCAATGAAAGCAAATGAAACAGCAACACCAGTTCAGACAAATCCATTAAATGCTGTTTGAAAAAACTGAGCAAGAGACGCCCCTCACAAACCGCCTCTTGCATAGATTACATCGTCTTTTTGCCTGCACCGACAGCATGATTGGTGAAGTTATTTAATGCGGCTTGCATCTTTTCAACAACCTTTTGGCGGTTAGTGATGCCATGCGCCGAGGCAAGACTCGCTGGATCGTGATAACTGAGATAAACGGAACCACCAGCATCTTTGTAGGCCAAGACTCTAACCGGTAGATCAAGACCGATACTTTGGCTGCTCGCCATGAGCTGAGATCCAACTTTTGGATTACCAAAAATAAGAAGTTCCGTAGGCCTGAGCATTTGATTAACAGACTTTGCACCTTGACCGTGATCAATACGCGCAAAGACCTTAAAGCCCTTCGACTTAATCATCGTCTCGAGACGATTGAGGGTTTCTTTGACTTCGAAGTTGCTTTTCTTTTTGATGATCTTAGCAAACGCAGGGCTTGCAATGAATGCACAGGCAACAACAAGTAATAACTTTTTCATTATGACATACCTTCCTACAAGTTCGATTGGTTGTGTAATCAACCCATTGTAAACAATCCAAACATGGCAAAACAGCCAAATCTTCCATAAGGGACAATCCCGCACTCAAAATTGAGCTTCGAATATACTTGCACATTGGTTACAAAAATTTACCACCGTAACTTTCGCCCCCCATCCAAAATACATCGCGTTGGATGACTGAGTCACACAGCCTTTCAGAGGACCTTCGCTTTACCTTCTCTAAACTCTTCGATCCGAAGAATCCCTTGCTCTTTGGAGGCTTAATAGTTTAAGACAGGCCATCGAACACGCCATGGGTAAGGAGCGATATGGCCACCCACGATCGCAAAAAAGTTATTTCTTGGGCCCTCTACGATTGGGCAAACTCAGCCTTCGCAACAACCGTAATGGCTGGTTTTTTCCCGATTTTTTTCAAAAAGTTCTGGAGCGCAGGAGTCGACGCCACAGAAAGCTCCTTCAAGCTGGGCATCGCCAATTCTGCCGCTTCTATGATCATCGCTGTACTGGCCCCCATTCTAGGAGCCATCGCTGACCAAGGAGGCATCAAGAAAAAGTTCCTCTTTGTTTTTACCCTCCTTGGTATCGTGATGACTGGAGCCCTCTATTTTGTCGCCCAGGGCGAGTGGGCCATGGCTGCTCTCGTTTATGTGCTGGCGACGGTCGGATTTTCTGGAGCGATCACTTTCAACGATGCACAGCTTGTTGATGTCACTGACGAAAGTCGGTTCCACTCAGTTTCCGCCCTTGGATACTCCCTCGGTTACCTAGGTGGTGGCCTTCTCTTCGCTGTAAACGTCGCTATGACCTTGAAGCCGGAGCTCTTCGGTCTTGCCGATGCGGGAGAGGGCGTAAGAGTTTCGTTTTTAACTGTCGCGATTTGGTGGGCTTTGTTTGCAATACCTGTCTTTCTTTTCGTAGACGACCCTCAGCAAAAAGAAAAAAAGTCTTATGGAGAGATGATAAGTAAAGGCATCACGCAGCTCATCCGAACGGGCGCCAAGGTTACAAAGCTTAAGTATGCTTTTATCTTCCTTTGCGGCTATTGGCTTTACATCGATGGCGTCGGTACGGTTATCCGTATGGCCGTTGACTACGGTATGTCGATCGGATTTGATTCTTCTAATCTTATTCAAGCACTTCTCATTACTCAGTTTGTCGGCTTCCCTGCGGCGATCGTATTCGGAAAAATCGGAGATAAACTGGGTCCAAAAGCAGGTATATACATCGCCTTAGTTTTTTACACAGCAACGACCATCTATGCTTTCTTTATGAAAACCGCGGTTGACTTTTATGCTCTAGCCGTTTGCATCGGCCTGGTTCAAGGAGGTGTACAGGCGCTTAGTCGCAGCCTTTACGCCGAGCTGATACC
>CAZBDM010000564.1:0-3408 GCA_964490675.1 uncultured Oligoflexales bacterium | reverse complement strand
GACAAGGCTGTCGAGATGATAGAAGAGAAAACGCTTCGCAATTTTTATGATATTGCGGTTGGTATCTATAACGACCCGCAGAAAGAATTCGTTCAATATCACGGGCGTCAGGATATTCTTTCTAAAATAGAGCAAGCTCTCAATCGCCTCGAGAAAGGGCATGTGCTTTTGACAGGAAAAGCAGGAGTCGGCAAAACAACTCTGATGAAAATGCTGATGCAGGCATATATCAATGGTGAATTAGTCCCTCCAGGAGAAGACATTCCCCTTATCTTTGAACTGCCGATTACACTCATTGTAGAGAAAAAGCCACAACCTCTCCTCGATCTTTTGAACGCAGCCCAGATGGCATCTAAAGCGCTCAATCGCCACTTTATATTTTTTGCAGACGAAGCGCATGCATCATCTGACATGGTGAGGCAATCTCTCAAGGGCTTTCTGACCGAACTGTTAAAACCTGAAGCAAACATGGTACACCTTGTTTGGGCGACGACTTCACGAGAGGCGCGCGGCTTCTTTTCTGATAAGGCCTTCAAAAGAAGGTGGGTGGATATTAATGTTCCAGAGTTCTCGCAGGCCGAAACCATTGCAGCAATTGAAAGTGCTTATCTACCTCAGTGGCAGGAAAAACACCGCTATGCTAGTGGTGCGCAACAGGTTGTTTTCGAAGGAATCACTGATGAGGCTTATGAATACGCTTACCGTAACGGTTATCTTGAACAGTCGGATGCTGGTAATCCGACGCCAGCTAAGGAGCTACTAGAAGGTGCAATCGTTTTTAAAGCGTTACAACTTCAACGTTCTTTAGAGCATCGCGGTCAATTGCCAGAAGGAGAGAGGCTGGCCTTTCGCGTCGATGTTCCTGATATACAAGACTACCTAAAATCACAAAAAGGTATCAAGCTTGTCCCTGGCGACCCCAACTTTGAAGCGATATTCGAGCAACTATGGAGTATGTTTGACGAGAAATACACCGGTCATAGCGGATTTAAACATCAGTTAAAGAAGCGTTTGAAAAGCTTTTTCGGGGCGACTGAGCGAAATAAGATGGAAGCGATGACATTTCTAGGTCCTCCAGGAGGAGGTAAAACGTTCGCGGCCGAAACAGTGGCCGAGATCTTTTTTGATGGTGCGATTTTGAGGTTGAACGCCGGCGACTATAAACAAGCTCACGAGGCCAGTCGTATCAAAGGTTCACCTCCAGGCTATGTTGGCTATAACGATGACGTTTCTGCATTCGGTCAATTCTTCGCCGATCATCCCAATGGTGGAGTGATTAAAATTGAAGAAGCAGATTATTTACATCCTGATGTGATACAGTTGCTGACCAACATGATAACCGATCAAGAGTTTACCGATGGCAAAGGTCATACTTGGAACACCAGCCGTTACATTATCATTGGGAATACGAACAAGGGCCAACAATTTCTCGTTCCTCCAGGGGCGGGACACAATATGACATGGCAGCAGTACTGGTCTCGCAGGCGAGCCTTAACTGACGAGGTTGTCATTGATGGTGTCGGGACTGTCGAGAGAACCAATGCCGATAAGTTAGCTATTGCTTTTGAGGAATTTTTAAGAGCAATTGTCGGTTCAGATGATTCTAGTGCTGATGAAATGACCAAGCAAAAACGTAGATGGTACCCCTTGTACGTTTTGTCTCCATCTGAAGAAGAACTACTTTTAGCTGGACAAAAGTATGCGGATGATTTCGTTGAAAAGGCTAGATTAGAATACGGTGTTGAAATCGAACTAGTAGAGGGAACATTAGCAAGAGTCCTTGATCTGCAACAATACGACTTCGAAACGGGTTATAGCTTTGCCGTCAATCAAGTCACAGATAAGTTGATCGATCCTTTAACCCCGTATTTACATCGTCGTAATCAAAAAATTCGCGTGAGCATTGAGGATCGCAATATTGAAGTCGACGGGATGCCTCTTCGTAGCGAGGCTTTAGTTGTTGAGACGGAAGGGGGAGTGAGAGAGGAATTCCATCTCGAGCAGCTTCTTGACCGTGGCAACAATCCGTGGGCTTTTAACCAATCGATGCGTCAAAGGATTGCCAACTTTGAGACTGAAATGCGCGCTCACATATCAGGTTTCGACGAACCTATAAGAGCCCTTAAAGCAGCTCTGCAGCAGAAGCTTGTGAATTGGAACAAGAGACTCGTTTTACCCCTGGTGGGGACGACAGGAAATGGTAAAACAGAAATGGCCAAAGCAATTTCTCGCGTCCTTTTTGATAGTGAAGACGCGTTTTATTCGCTCAATGATTTACATTCTTTAGCAAAGCTGCAGAGTTATTTGCGTGCACCGAAAGGCTATGAAGGTGCTAGAGAGGCGACTCATTTTGAAAACTGGTTTGACAATCATCGTCATTCCGGTGGCGGTGTCATCCTCCTCGATGAGCTTCTCAGTTTTGCTGGCAAGAGTGCAGGAGAGATTGCTGAACAGTTGCAGGTCTTTAATAGTCTTTATGAGTTTATTGACGAGGGCTATCTGCGTTTTGTTGGCGAGAGAAAAGATGCTCGTGGATTCGTCATCGTTGTTACAGGCAACGCTCTCCAGGAATTGTTTGCACATATTGAAGATACGCCAGAAGCGGAGAAATTAGTAAGAAGGGTGCTTGCTGACTTAAGGGAAGAAGACATCTTAGAATATTTTCGTAAAGTAGGCATGGACCCGCCAAAAATTGCTCGTTTAGGTCAGATTTTTGTCAATGGTCCTTTGCCAGCGACACAGACTATGGAAGTCGGACAACGGATGCTCAGGCGTCTTGTGGAAGAAGGTATCGCAGAGTCATTATCAAAGTTGAGGCTTGGAATGGCTGTTCCTAGTATTTTTGTTCCAGATGAGGTTTTGGAAGCTGTTGTGCAGAGGGTTAAGACTGTGCAACTGGGGATGAGAAAAGTGAACGCCGCCTTAGATAAAGTCGTTGGGCAGCCTATTTCAGGAATATTATTTGATTTTCCTAAAGCTGAAGAGGTTGCTGTCACATTAGGGCTAGATAACGCGCTTGTCTGGCGGGTCGATGGTGACGTCGTTCATCTAAGGCAAACTCCCCTTGATCACGCTGCTGGAGTAAAGACATCATGGGTCAAAGCCGATGCTTGTCCCGATTGCTCGACGAGAGATATCGTGACTCCACAACTCACCGATCTTGAAAGACCCCCACGTCTTGTTCTTTCGACGGTAGAAGTCGAAAAAATTGCTCATCATGAAGTTTACGGGCATTGGATGACGCAAGTCCTGGTAACAGGGGAGAATCGGGCAGATTCAATCAGTATTATTCCTGGCCGCAATTCATTAGGTCATGTTTCGATGCGAACGCCTGAACAATACAATGGATCAACGCTTACGAGTCTTCTTAAGGACGTTTTGATTCTTGAAGCCGGTCACCGGGCTGTT
>CAZBDM010000563.1:1059-3411 GCA_964490675.1 uncultured Oligoflexales bacterium | reverse complement strand
TACCCGTGAAAGCGAGCAAGCTTATCTTCGAGTTTCTCTAAGGCTCGATAATTTCCAGAAATAAGTCGCGAACCCGTTGATCCAATTGGGTATTCGCTGTTTCTCAGCGTTTTGAGAACTTGCTCCTTAAAAGCTCCATTGCCAGCCAAGCCAAGGTAATCATTGGAGTGGAAATCGATTCCCTTTTGACGACTCACTAACGTCCGACTTAGACCCCGCTCCTTAATGCTCTGCAGCTTAGATTCGAGGTCTAGTCGAGAGGGATTCATCGCGTTGTCATCAAACGTGTCCAGCATAGTCTTGATTTTTACTTGCAGTCTGGCTGTAGGGCCGCATTCCTTCAAGGCCAAGGACGTCAAAAAGTTCGTCGTCTTCATTTTTTTCAGGGTTTGCGGTTGTCAAAAGCTTTTCACCGGAAAAGATTGAGTTAGCACCTGCGAGAAAGCATAAAGTTTGCTCTGCCTGCGAAAGCTGAGTACGTCCAGCCGATAATCGCACCACCGAAGTCGGTAACGCAATACGAGCGACAGCGACCATTCTCACCAGCTCGAAAGGATGTATCCGCTCAGCATCAGCGAGTGGTGTACCTTCAACTGGTACTAGTGCGTTGATAGGAACAGACTCTGGTGCAGGACGGAAAGAAGAAAGAACGAGCAACATCTTTAGCCGGTCTTCAATACTCTCCCCCATGCCAATGATACCGCCACTACAAAGTGTTAAGCCAGCTGATCTAGCGTGATTGAGAGTGTTGAGGCGATCGTCTTGACTGCGAGTGGATATGATTTCTTTATAGTAATCGGGAGAACTATCGAGGTTATGGTTATATGCGAAAAGGCCAGCTTCCTTGAGGCGCATGGCCTGGTCTCCGTTCAGCATGCCAAGAGTACAGCACACTTCAAGATTGAGGTCTTTAATTTGTTTGACCATCTCTAAAACTTGATCGAAATCCTTGCCATCTTTCACTTCTCGCCAAGCAGCGCCGAGACATACACGACTTGATCCTTCGTCTTTTGCTTTTTGAGCGAAACCGACCACTTCTTCAACGTCGAGAAGCTTATGACGTTTAAGACCCGTATTGTATCGAGCTGATTGAGGGCAATAAGAGCAGTCTTCCGGGCACCCACCTGTCTTTATGGACAGTAAAGAACAGCGTTGCACCGAATTAGATGAGTGATGCTTCCTGTGAACACTTGCCGCTTGGTAGACTAGATCCATAAGGGGCTGGTCGTGAATTTCTTTGAGTTGATCAAGGCTATATTCTTGCGTCATGTCGTTTCCTTCTCATCGCGTTTTAACGCTTACTGGTAGCATAGGTAACGCTATTTACCTAATGGAAATTAGATATTTAGATTTAAATAGTTGTTAGCTTAAACTATTTTTGATTAAACCATTGCTTCGCCGGGGCAGCGAAAAAAGGCGAAGATAAAACAGAGACTTCCGAAAACCATTGGTTATGGTAAGCTATGAAGATCACCAGCTATACAAAACAAAGTGTTATTTTGTCGATTGCAAAGAACTACGGTCTTTTTTGGCGTCAGTTCAGCAAGGAGCTAAAGAAGAACCAATGTTCACTTATGGAAGCTCTTATTCTCGTCGCCATTTACTTCGAAAAACACGAAGTTTCGCCTTCTCAGATAGCTACCGCCATTAATATCAGTCGCCCAAATGTTAGTCATGGTTTAAGAAGTCTCGAAAATCTTATGCTGATCGAACGTCAACTTGATAAGACTGACGCAAGGCGTAATAAAATAGCGTTAACAACCTCCGGCAAAAAGCTTGCCCAAAAACTCGTTTCCTCTATCAACCTCCTCGAACAAAAGTGTGAGAAGCAGGTGGGAAGCAAAGCACTCAGCCAGATGCTAACAACACTTGATGAGCTATCTACGATCTCGATTGAAGATCAATAGCTTGCCTTTCACTTGTAGAGAAGATAAGCCTTTTTGCCCATGCGAGCATTTTATTGTCGGTATTCGTTACAACAAACTCTTGGCCCTTAGCAGCCGATTGAAAGAGACCCTCTCGCCAAGGATTCTTATGATAAGTAATGACTGCACGCTCGAAGCACCCAGGTAGTTTCCAAAGTGACTTTTTTTGTCCTTTTGCGGTCAAGATAAGTCTCTTATCAAACCTAAACAGGCCGCTACCATTTAGCATTTTATTTCGATAAACAAGTGACCCATCAGCAGCATACAAGGTGTTGTGAGTGAGATTTTTAAACCGCTTTCCTAAGACATGAGGATGATAGTAAAACTGTTTTGGAGCCCTTCTTTCACCCAGGCAAATGACGTCTCCAACCTTCAAATATCCAAATAACATATGAAAGCTATCTCCGATAAACTTCCAGCGTTCACC
>CAZBDM010000563.1:0-1049 GCA_964490675.1 uncultured Oligoflexales bacterium | reverse complement strand
TTTTGAAACCAACCAAAAAATAGAAACAAATCGCCGTCAGAGATGCCTTGGTTTCGCAAGTGGCCTTGCGCTGCTCCTGTTTGCCCTAGGGCGGCATGACTCATTTTATCAATGCGATACTTATCAACATCGAGGACAGGATCTAAATGACAAAAAGAAGATAAGCTCTTTGCATGCGAAGGTGAAAGTTGTTCGATCAGATTGAAATAACTAAGGCCAGTCTTCTTATTGAATAATGTGCAAAAACGAAAGCCCTCATCGACATCGACAGGAATCGGCAAAGAAATAACTTCCCCACAAGGAAGAATCGGACTCGGAATGCCACCATACTGTGAATCGAATCCTTTGCGACTGAAAATAATCTTTGATGTTTTTTTTTGCATTCTGCCCATCTTGAAATAATTAAAAATATCAATGGGTTAAAATACACACCCGTAAATATAGGTTAACTTACTCTTTTTTTACTGGCTTATAAATCAGGTTTAATTTTTCTGAATATGAGCCGAAATACCCATTGGATTATCATAGAGGAGGCCAAGCTTGAAGATAGAAGTAAGTTTTGCAGAGGGGAAAAAGTTAGAGGCTCAGTTTAATAATTTTCTCGTTCATAGTGACCAATCGAAGAAAATAGGTGGTAAAGAGTCGGCTCCCGAGCCTTTTGATTTCTTTTTAGCATCTATGGCTTTGTGCGCAGGACACTTTGTTAGAGAATTTTGTTGCGCACGAGACATTGACACCGATGGGATCAAAATCATTCAAGAAGATTCAAAAGATCCAGCAAACCCATCTAAGAGAGTTTTTTCAGTTTCGGTTGATGTGCCCGTCAACTTCCCAGAAAAGTACATTCCTGCTCTCAATCAAGCGCTCAAGCTATGTAGCGTAAGAAAGGTGATTGAAGCAGGACCAACATTTGAAGTTGGTATTACTCGCTCAAATGACGCTATCGTTAAGTCAGACTTTGTTTCACAAAGTCAAATAAGCATCAGACAGTAAATATCTTATAATGATTGCTTGCTGGGTAAACTGACCTGTTCAGTTTACCCTTTTTC
>CAZBDM010000562.1:0-3421 GCA_964490675.1 uncultured Oligoflexales bacterium | reverse complement strand
CGGTTAAAAGCAGTCGCGAAGGTTTTTCGTTGCGAGAAAGACGCTTTTGGCAAGTTAGCCATGCGAGAACAAAGCGATGGTCTCATTGTCTGTTTTGAGCGAAAAACCTGGACCCTAGAAGATATCAGTCAGGCAGAAGAATCGTTGATCGTTATTGCTGATTCCATCGAAAAGCCGGGAAACCTAGGTGCTCTTCTGCGGTCGGCCGATGGCAGTGGCTGCAGGGGCCTTTTATTAACCGGCAACAGTGTCGAAGTATTTAACCCGAATGTCATCCGGGCTAGTTTAGGAACGGTATTTTCAACTCCTGTTGTGCAGGTGAGTGAGGAGCAGGCGCTTGTCTTTCTAAAAGAACAGGGTTACACCAGTTACGGTGCGATTCTCGATCGCTCCAGTGAAAATCTATACAAAACTAAGTTTCAAAAAAAATCAGCCATTGTGCTTGGTAGTGAGGCCTTCGGGCTTACTGAGTTTTGGCGAAAATTCTGTGATCATCGTCTTGTCATTCCAATGCTTGGTGTGTCCGATTCATTGAATGTATCGGTTGCTGGTGGCATTTTAATGTATGAATATCTCAGACAAGATATGTTAGTATGAGGCTTTAACAACAATAATTCGAGACGCAAAGCTTGGCTAAAAAAGACGACATTGGCAAACTGATTGAAGCGATTGCTTTTGCTGCTCATAAGCACAAGGATCAGAGACGCAAAGATAAGGCTGCATCGCCTTACATTAATCATCCAATTACCCTTGCCAATATATTAATTAACGAAGTCGGTATTACTGATTGCAACATCCTGGTCGCTGCAATCCTCCATGATACTATCGAAGATACAGATACCGACGAAGATGAGCTGATCAAAACCTTTGGCGACAAGATTGCCAGTATTGTCATGGAAGTTACCGATGATATGACAATGACGAGAGATCAGAGAAAAAACAAACAAGTCGAAAAAGCAGCTACCATTAGTTACGAAGCAAAGCTGGTCAAGCTCGCTGATAAAATTTCAAATTTGAGAGATATCGTGGTCAACCCTCCCATTGGATGGGGCCTTGAGAGAAGGCAACAGTATTTTGACTGGGCCAAAAAAGTGATCGATCAATTGCGAGGCTCTCACCTCAAATTAGAGGAGCTTTTTGATGAGGTTTATCAGAAAAAGCCCAAATCCTAGTCACTCTTAGCTGTTTGTATCATTGCCTACTGCTTCCATTATTCTTAAATAATTGTTTTAAATTAATGAGTTATGCCTTTGCTCGGTAAGCTTTACCTATTTGAAGCCCTCAAACACTTCTTTTAAAAGGTCGATTTCACTAGGGATAAGCGGAATTTTTTTTGGTGATGACCAGTGTTTTTGAGACGTGAAAGACTCTATATTTTTCTTCTTGCCGCACTTCCTTGGCAAAGTGCCTGGGCGCGCTTTGATCACAAAGATGCTGATGAAATAGATCAGGAAGAAAACCTTAAAAGAGATTTTTATAATCTTAGCGTCGGATATGAGTATCCTGATCGTTGGGCCAAGCCTTGGCGGGACTCGGATATTGCCTACCGCGTTTCGGTCGGTAATCTTGATGCTAACTACTACCTTTATGAAGAGGATCTGAAGCTTTCCGCTCTTTCAACAGGGGGCCATTTCTTTCAATTCAAACATAAGAAAGAAGAAGATCCAGTTGAGCAAAGATCAAAACAAGAATTGCGATATGGTTATAAGATTTTTGACCAATGGATGGCTTTCTTTCTTGCAGATACAGGTGCTTTCAAAAAGTATGGAGACTATGGCTTTGCTGCCGGTTACGCACCTAACCCCAAGACCCAAAGAGCGGAGTTTTTTCTTTGGTCTGTCGATCATTACTACAATCAAAATGAACAAACTTCCGGTGATAAGCTCAATAAAGGCTCTTATAGCTTAGGAGTTGATGTCGATTGGTTGCTTTTAGAAGACTACCGTATTGTCTTTCATCACAAGATCGATACGCCCGTCGAGTGGAATCGGCAGTCTAAAAACTATCTTTATAAGTTTAGTCATCAGTCAACCAAACTCGGCGTTGAGTGGCTTGGAAGAATCATCGGTCTTGAAGGTTTTTACGAAACGACAAAGAAAGTTGAATCTAAAAAATGGTCGGTGGCAAATACAACCGATGGTGTCGAGGATGGCACTTACTCAAGTTACGAAAAAGGACTTAGTCGCAGTGAATCAAAGCTTAATTTTGCAATGATCACTCGCGATACCTCGAATAATAGCTTTTACAAGTTAGGAACGAGAGTTATCAATCGCAAGGCTGACTACAACTTTCAATCGGATAGTGGTCTCAGCGCAGCTGATTATGAAGAAGGTGAAAGCCTTGATCAAACGCGCACTGAGACGATCTATTTTGGCAAGGTTAATTACTCTTATGTCCCGCAGAAAATTTATTTGCAGTTTGGAACATACGTTAGTGACGTCAATATGTCAGGTGGACAGCAGTCAGATCGCATGCAAATCAGTTTTCAATCTGGTGTCGATTATCATTTAACCAAACAAACATTTATAAATTCTAATTTATTTTGGGACATTGATCACATGGCAAACCATATGTTCAATCCCTTTAAACCAATCAGTGGATTTAGTCTGCAGTTTATTGCAGCCTTCTAATTCTGTCCCGGTGAATCACCATTTTGGTTCGGATAATCATCATTTTGTCCTGGCGAACAGTCGCTTTGTCCGACTGAACATTCGTTTTGGCCGACTCCGCCGCCTCCACCAATGCCGCCCCCTGAAGAAGATCCTTCTTCTACGACTTTATAATCAATCGAAGATTTTTGTTGTTTTCCGTTATCTAAGTAACAGATAGCTGTAACTTTATAGGTTCCCCTGGTCTGAAAAACATGAGTAACGACTTCTCCTTCAGCTTGTTCTTCATCGCCAAAATCCCATTCGATGCGATCAACTTTACTTTTAGGGCGACAATCAGCTGTGAAAGTGACTTTTTGTCCTTCTTCGGCTTGGTCGGGATCAGCATCGAAGGTAAACTGTTCTTTTTCTTGACCATCATCAAAGTTCTGGTTGGTTCCACTGTCATCGCCGGGCTTGACGAAGTTGTATCGTGAGACTTTACAAGCCGAAAACGCCAACAAGCTTGTGAGTAAAATTAATATCAATTTGATGTTCATGGATTTCACGACAGCCTCCTGGGGCAAAGTCATTTTTTGAGTGGTGGATGAAATTAACGGAATATTCTAAACTCAACACGTCGGTTGAGGGACCGTCCTCTTGCAGAGCGGTTAGAGGCAATAGGTTGGCGTTCGCCTTTACCAATAGCCACGATAGTGCTGGGATCTAAGTTGAAACGTGTGATTAAAAACCGTCGGATATTGCGTGCACGCCTTTGACTAAGATCGATGTTATAGCGATCACTGCCAACAGAGTCGGTGTGACCAATAATA
>CAZBDM010000561.1:0-3425 GCA_964490675.1 uncultured Oligoflexales bacterium | reverse complement strand
GCGACAAATTCCTGCTTATTTAGGGTAAACTGCGAAAGAGCTTGAAGAGTGGTGAATACAATCGAAAAAGTATCGACTTCGATCAGTTGAGCCATTGCCTGCAGACGTTGTTTTCTGTGATGAACAGTATTGATAAATCGATCCGTCCCCCAAACCGAAACATAAGGCAACAAGGCAAGATTTAAATCTGAAAAAAGGCCATTTTTTTGAAGTTGACTTAAATAATCATACCAAAGTTTGGCTTCTCTTGGCTGAGAGTTGATGACTACTACTTTTTCGAAGGCTGGGTTTAGCTTTTTTTCTTTTTGTAGCTGAAGAAGGGAGCTGAAACAGAGTTGGACATAACTTTGCGACGCTCCGGAGATCTGTAAGCCTTTTTTATGCTCAAAAACCTCAGAGAACCGTTTAAAAAATCCGTCGACTCCGTGAATAACTGACAAGTAAGTCTCCAAATCCTCTTTTTCTCAAAAGAGAATTAGACAAAATCTCCTGAATCGATTTTATTAACAATGATTTTCTCGCAAGACCTCGGATCTGTACCATCTACACCAAAAAAAGCCTGCTGTTCACAACGTTTCTTATTATCAAGAAGCCACTGAAGAATATTTGATAGACCCTTATTTTTCCGGCTCTGAAAAAACGGATCATTATTGAGAGCATCCTTAGCTTTTTTAAGCGCCCGTACTTCCTGAGCATCGGTCTCTTTGACATCATAAGCAAAAAGATCATACTTTTTTATATCTTTAGGAAGAACACCAAGAAATTTGACATCTGGCGCTGAAAAGTCAGCGTTTCTGATCAGTGATGCAGCAGAACCCGCCTTCAGGGTTCTAAAAATGTTTTGGAGGGTATAAGCATCGAGATCTCCAAAGAAAAAGATCGGAACCTTGATCTGATCTTGAATCCTCTTAACCCATCCCCGCACAGCGTTGGAAGGAACCCCCTGAGCACCGACCACTATACAGTTGTGTCGTTTAGTAATACCGTTAGTTACAAGCGTATTCGCTGTACCTTCTGATTCGACGACAAGACAAAAGTCTATCTTTTTCTTGGCTGAAAGCTTGAGGTTTTGCGGTCTGTTTTTCGGCATAAAAGGCGAAGTTCCCAATTGCGATAGATCAATCACAGCTTGGCTTCCATCGGGAAGGGTTTCCGTGACAACAAGCTGCTGGGAATAGGTTTGTCCACCGCGATCGTTGGCGTAACAGTTTAGCTCCTCTCGGTAACACTCAATCATCTCACATAAAAAATCGATAATTGAATCAGATTCACTTTGATCGTCGAAATCAAGAGGCTTAAGGCTAGGATTGCTTTTAAGAAGGCCTTTACACATATAGTAAAGCTCACGCTTTGTGTTAATCCCGCCGTGCTCGATATTTCTTAAGAGGATTTCAAGCATAAAAACAGATCGCGACATTTTTTTGACTGAAGACACATTGAGCTCGGTACTAACTTTTTTCGAGCCCGGCGTTAAAAACCCATTTTTGGGGATATAATTGGCATTATCTAGCGAGCATTTTGTCGCTTTCAATACTGGTCTTTTAGCTCTTTCAAGATCAGAAAGCATCGTTTCACATAAATCAAGGGCGAGTTGGGTGATTTCGCCTTCTTTTTTAATCCCATATCTTACCATTCCGCTTGTCCTTTCTATTTTATCCTACCGCTTTTTCTTTTTTGCCTTAGTCTTTTTCTTTTTTGTGATCGTCTTTTTTGCGGTCTTGTTTTCTGCAACTTTCTTAGGTTTTTTGTTAACTGCTTTTGACTTTTTCTTCTTGGCGGTCGATTTTTTAGGTTTCGCTTTTTTGGCGGTATTTAAAGGCTTCTTTTTTACTTTTTTAGTCGACTTTTTTAGAGTCTTTTTGGCAGTTTTTTTCTTACTCGTTTTTTCTCCGATAGACTTAGACGTCCTCGTCGACTTTTCAACTTTAATGTCTGCTTCTTCGTCACTGGCCTTTTCTTCAGCCTGCTGAGCCTTTTTTTCCTCTTCTTTCGATCTTAATTTTTTATCCTCGTCCTTAAAGCTTGACAGGCGCTTCTTTCTTTCTTGAAGGTGTTCGTTAAGTCTTGACTCGGCATGATTGAGCTGTTTTTCGGTTTCTTTCGTATCTCGTCCGAGGATTTTCTTAAGACCCTCTTCAGCCTTATCCCTTCTTTCCTCTGAGGCTTTAAGAATTCTGACAAGGGTTGTTACGAGAATCGGGGAAAACTTTTCAATATGCTGGAGTTTACTTTCAAGTTCTTCAGCTTTGTGCTCTCTTCTTAGGTGTCTTGACAGTCTTTGCCCTGCTTTCATAAGTGCTCTTCTGATCTCTTCAACAAGTTCATCAGAAGCGTCGATGGTTTCCTTTGAAGCATTCTTAAACTTTATGAATGGCGATACCATACTGACAGCGATGATGTAGGGGCCTAACGGTAGCTGACCACGAGTCTGCCTGAGCCCGTAAGTTTTCCAATTGATCGAGTTGATTGCTTTGACAATGGCACAGGATGCTTTGTCAAACTGCAGAGGCACGCGATTAGCAAATCTCAACACTTGAACGGTTTGGTCTGACTCACCACTTCTTTCCTTCAGTCGAGCCAGTGCTACTTCTATTTGTACTGGCTTAAAGTCACAGATGGCTGGTTTTCGACTGACAACCGAAAAGTAGTCCACCTCACCAAGTCTTTGTATGCTGAGAGCAAGAGCATCCTCGCCAATTGACATGACAGAAGTGGTAGGAGGAGCCATAAGATCAGTCGCCTGCACACCCGTAAAAAGTTTGCGAAACTGATCATCGGTGAGCTTACTCACCGGCATTGTCAGAGTTGACTTTGGTAGCTTGGCGTTAGTAATAATGGTCGACACAACTTTGTCACTGACCCTAGAAAAACCTTTTCTGAGCCATTCCTTAGTAGAAGTCTGACCAAAAAGACGCGCGTGAGTGATAAACTCTCCAAGCTTCATCGTATGTGGGTGGGGAGCTGTCGGCTGGGGGACAACTGGAATATCATTTGTCACCCTTTCAATCGTTGTCGGCTCTAAGTCAGGTAAGTCATAGGTGAGGGTCATGTGTGGGTTAAGTAGAACGTTTCCCCTTAGATAGTTAAGGATCCCATTCTCGCCGTTGAGCTGAATGCGGCCGTCGATTTTAAAGTCGACAATGGTTCCGTGGGGTTCGTCCCAGTTCACCGCTTCTCTTTCTTTAATGATCCCTTTGTTTTTTTTGAGATCAGTAGCCACGATACAGGAGACGGCTTTCCTCTGCCCGGCTCGTTTAGTGATGACCTTTGCTCCGTGCGCGGTGGTCTGGATGGCCCAAGTTGTCGCTGCAGAAATTCCGATGCCCTGCTGACCCCGTGAGCAACGGCCTCTACCAAACTTTGAAGAGGCCAGATATTCGCCGAATACCTTTGGCACATCTTTAATATCGATACCGGGGCCGTTA
>CAZBDM010000560.1:0-3428 GCA_964490675.1 uncultured Oligoflexales bacterium | reverse complement strand
GGTTTCTTACAGGTGTGCAAAACAAAGAGTTTGTCTCCGGCTTTTACGGGTCTGACGCCATAGTTCTTGCTGAAACACACATCACCGGCGCCGCGCTGCACTACCACACCGGACTTCTCGGCTCCCCTATGTTCTACGCTCCTTAATAGACCCGGGATCCGAAATTTTTTGAAAATAGTTTTTAATATCAACGGATGCGAAGGTCGGACGGGTGAAAGGCGCAAGGAGGGGTGAAACCGCAGTGTACGTTCTGGTACATGAGGATTTTACGACGACGAAGCAACATATCAACCGTCTAGAAATTCGGATCCGGGATAGACAAAGGGCGAGGTTATTTTCTACTTGAACCAGGGGCGATTTAGTGGTCCCATCAGGGCTTAATGTTTCTAGAGAAAGGAATATATCCATGGCAAGAGCATCAGCAAGACATATTTTGGTAGCCACCGAGCAAGAAGCCAATGACTTAAAATCGCGCATTGAAGGCGGAGAAGAGTTCGGCAAGCTTGCTCAAGAGCACTCTAAGTGCCCCTCAGGACGCGAAGGTGGTGACCTCGGAACTTTCAGCCAAGGTCAAATGGTTCCTGAGTTCGATAAAGTCGTATTCGAAGGAGAAATCGGACCGGTTCACGGACCTGTGAAGACTCAATTTGGCTTTCACCTGATCGAAATCACCATGCGTGCTTAATTTTGTAAAAAATTAATTTTTTGCTTGCAATTTTAGATTTCTACATTTCGCCGTGAACACCGACTGTCAAAGAAGTTGACAGTGCAAATGGTGGTGGACACGGCAGATTTCTTTAAGTCTCTGAAATCTCGTCAATTGACCTCAGCCCCTCAATGCGCTCCATACTTAACCCATTGAAATGTCGTTTACCACAACTTTGGCACGACGCCTGCAGCAGTGTTCAATGACGAGACGAAGCTCTCGGACGGATGGATCGGGCTAGTGCCACATTCGTTCGCAGCAAGCGAACTGCCCAAAGTTAACCGCTCTAAGTTGCCTTACCAGTTGTATTCCTTTTCCCTTTGCCTCCCTTTGCGACTGGTCCGGTCTGTTCATCACCTACTACTTTCTTTTTTCAAAAGTATCTGAAAAGATAAAGCTTGATCACCCCGATCAAGCTTTATCTTTTTTTATGGGACGTAACAAACATGCGCCAGACTCAACTCCTTCTTTTTGCGTTAAGCCTTTTTGCATGTGGTGGTAAAAACAGCAGTCGCCAACAATCCAGTCACCCCGAAAGACAACAGTCACTTGTCAATGTCGGTGATATTAGATTCGAAGAGACTCTTTTAGTTGGAAAGAAAATAGCTGTTGATCTCATCCGCGTACCGCTACCGGACTCGATTGGAGGCTGTTGGGATTTATTACCGAATGATTTCCTTATCGGACAAATTATCTGCAAAGAAAGCGGCGAGAGAAAAGATCTCACTGCTATCAACGTCTATCAGCTCTGCACAGGCTCACCGACTTTTGAGCCGAAAAGCCCCGATGAAGTGCTTGTCTTTGAACAATGCCAAGAGGCTAATGTGAGAGCCTATCAGTTTGTTCCTGAACTTTCTGTTCAGTTACTGTGAAGAAACAGCCTCTGCTAATTTAAGAAAAGTCTCGGCAACTGGATGATCTGCTAGCGATGCGATCGGTTGTCCACCATCACCCGCCAAACGAATGGAACGATGAAGAGGAATCTTTGCGAGAAGATCTAATTGACGCTGTTGGCTAAACTCAGCAGCTCCCTCTTCACCAAAGATCGGATCTTCATGTCCACAGTTACTACAGATATGGGTGGACATATTTTCAACCAAGCCAAGCACCGGCACATCGAGTTTTTCAAACATCGTTAAGGCCTTATGAGCATCGATGAGAGCGACATCTTGCGGTGAACTAACAATAACAGCGCCATGCAACGGAATATTTTCAATCAAAGAAATCTGCACGTCTCCCGTTCCTGGCGGTAGATCGACGACAAGATAATCGAGTTGTCCCCATTCTACTTGAAAAGAAAACTGTTCGATCGTCTTTGCAACCAGCGGACCACGCCATATAACTGGATTATACGCATCAGACAAGAACCCAAAGGAGACGCATTTGAGACCAAAATTTTCCTTGGGAATGATCTTTTGATCAGCACTGACATCGAGTGGTCCTTTAACATTAAGCATAAGAGGTGCCGAAGGACCGTATATATCCGCGTCGAGAAGACCGACCCTTTTACCCATGCGCGCAAGAGCTACGGCCAAGTTGACACTCACCGTTGACTTACCCACTCCACCTTTACCTGAGGCTACAACAATCACCTCGCGCACTCCTGGGATAGCACGTTTATCGATCTTGAGACCGAAGGGAGAGGCGCGATTGACCACTGGTTGTGGCTTGACGGCTTGTGCACCACTTATGGCAGCTTGTTTCGTCTTACGGAAGTTCAAGGTGATTTGTGAGTCGATATCGCCCACTTTTGCGAGGTCTTTTAAAATCTTTGATTCAATAACGATTTTATGATCCAAGCTGAGTTCGTCTGATGCAATATGAATCAAAACATCATGGGTACGCTCTTCTATTGCTAATAAACGAGAGGCCGCTGCCTCCCGTTTGTCTACAGTCAACCCCGAGCGCGGGTCTTCTGAGAGCTTGACCAAAGCTTCTTCAACCTTTAACTTAATCGGTTCAAGATTGCGTTCTGTAGCTGGCATGTTCTATCATTTCCTAAGGTTACAGTTTACTGACCTTTGCGAGGCGCGACTATAACACAATCACGAGGGCAAAACTATTGCACTCGCTCATTTGGCGAGAAACGACGCCAAAGCTGCTAAGGACCGAAAATGAAAGAAATCATCATGTACACGACGACTTTCTGCCCCTTCTGCGTAATGGCTAAGAAGCTCCTCGATCGCCTCAATCTTCCTTTCAAAGAAGTCAATCTTGAAAACGATCACGAAAAACGTATGCAACTCTCCCGAGAGAACAACAGTTGGCGAACGGTACCGATGATCTTTATCGGCAAAGAGTTTATTGGCGGCTACCAGGAACTCGCCGCTATTCATCGTAACGGTGAACTACAGAACAAGGTTCAACAATGAACCCGACGATACGCGCCACTCTCATTGTCGGCGCTGGGCTCATTGCGGTGTTTATTATTCAACACTATCTGTCGCAACCACCAAAAGTTGAAGATTCACAAGCCATCGTCCCCCCTCCTCCCGAGATCGAGCTGCCGAGCAGTGAAGAAGCCAAAATTACAGAATCCCAGGAACAACCGCAATGGAGTCCGGAAAAAGATAAAGTTGCCAGCAACGTCAAGAAATTCTTCCAAACCGGCAATTATCCAGAAGCATTACGTCTTGCCAAAAAGCATGACAAGACAAGCGCAAATGCCTACCTTAAAAACTGGCTGAAAGCACAACTACCGATTCTTTTAGCAACGGCTGCC
>CAZBDM010000559.1:2606-3452 GCA_964490675.1 uncultured Oligoflexales bacterium | reverse complement strand
GGCTGAAATATTTGCGATTACGCCAAGGGGTTCATAGCTGATCTTTTCTACCATGTTGTCGGTATCAAGCACTGTTTCGGTGGTGATGATCTTGGCGGTATGATCGAGAAACCACTTGATCCTTGGAATGGTAGCGGAGATTTCACCGCGCGCCTGTGCTAGTGGTTTACCCATTTCTTCAGTGAGGAGATGAGCACATTCTTCGACGTTATCATGAAGTCTCTTAGCGAAATCTGCGATGATATCGTGGCGCTTTTGAAAGGGGGTTTTGTGCCACTTTTTCTGAGCTTTTTGAGCCAGTACAACCTTCTCGGCAATCACAGTTGCCTTATCAATCGGGAGTTCTTTGACCAGTTCTTCATTTGCTGGGTTGATCACTTTAAGCATGGTTTGATCCTCACTTGCTAGACTTTGCTTCTGCCACAGCTGCGAGAAAGTCATCAAGCAGTGGCCAGGGGCTCAGTAAATGGGTTTCTTCAGGGATTTGGAACTCAGGATGCCACTGAACAGCAAAACACCAAGGTAGTTGTCCGTCTTTTGGGTCGAGTCTAACCGCTTCGATGATACCGTCTTTTTTGCTGCGTGCTTCAACGACGAGTCCTTTACCAAGGTCTTTTAAGGCTTGGTGATGGACACTGTTGATGGTTGTTTGCGGGTCGTCCTTATAAAGCTGCTCAAGACGGCTGCCTTTGACGAACTCTACTTCGTGATAGTTACGATCGTAAATATCCCAATTACGATGATTTAAAGATCCATTGATTTGGGTATTAATATCTTGGTAAAGAGTGCCACCGAGTGCGACATTGAGAACTTGGATACCGCGACAGATTCCATAAATGGGTTTAC
>CAZBDM010000559.1:0-2596 GCA_964490675.1 uncultured Oligoflexales bacterium | reverse complement strand
CCTGCCGCTAAACAGGCCTGGACGAGTGCTATTTCGTAATCGTCCCGAACTTTATCACCAAGCCAGTCTTCACTAAGGGGTTCTTCGTTGTAACTAAGAGGGCTAACATCTGCTCCCCCTTGTAAGACGAATCCATCAAGAATAGACACGAGCTCTTTTGCAGACACCGTATTCTCATTAAAACTCGGGATCATGTAGACGAGAACTTTACGTGCCATAAGATAGTGGGCCATCGACTCTTCAAGATAAAGAAGTGTTTTTCCCTTAAAGATCGGTCTTTCAGGATCGGCGTGCATAAAACAAGAAGACAGTCCGATCACTAGAGGTTTGTCGTTCATCGTTACGACCCTTCTTTTGCCTGCGCGTATAGTTTTTTGAAATCTTCTTTCGTGCACGGACGTGGATTATTACTGTGGCAAACATCTTCCATGGCGACGTTGACCAGTCGATCGGTGATCTGCCAGTCGAGACTCTTAAAGGTTTGCTTGAGACCAATATCACCAAGAAGCTCGTCCACCCAGGCGATGAATTTTTCTCCAGCATTTTCTTTAAAGCCAATCGTTTCTCCCATGCGCACCATACGGTCAGCTACGACTTCGTTGTTGAACTTCAAACAGGGGATAAGCATCAAGCCATTAGCCAAGCCGTGATGAAGATCAAAACATGTCGACAAGGAATGGGCACAGGAATGAGTGACGCCAAGACCTTTTTGAAAGGCAACAGCTCCCATTAAGGAAGCCAGAAGCATTCCAGCGCGTGCATCGGCGTCGGAAGGGTTGTTTACAGCTTTTTTGAGGTTTTCAAAGACCAATCGAATGCCTTCGAGGGCAATACCGTCACACATAGGATGATAATTTTTGGCGAGGAAAGCCTCGATGTTATGAGTAAGAGCATCAATTCCCGTCGCAGCTGTCACAGATGCTGGCAGACCAAGGGTTACTTCTGGGTCGGCAAGCACCATGTTAGGAGTGAGGCGTTTTGAAAAGATAATTTTTTTGGCGTGGCTGTCGTTTTCAGAGATAACCGAGCTAGCTCCTACTTCGCTACCGGTTCCAGCTGTCGTCGGCACCGCGACCATATAAGGAATTTTTTTATCGACGGGAAGGGCTCCCGGTTTTTCATCTTCGTAATCAAACAAATGACCGGGGTGATGAATCATCAGAGCGATAGCTTTACCGACATCTAACGCACAACCGCCGCCAATTAGAACGACGGCGTCAGCATTGTGAGCCTTGTATGCTTTAACGCCCTTTGTAACATGTTCTTCAATGGGATTGCCTTGCGGGTCGCTGTAAACGGAAACTTCAAGGCCTTTACTTTTAAGTTGTTCGACAGCTTTTGCAAGAAAGTCGAGACCTGCGACGACTTTATCTGTGACAATCAGGGGCCTCTTTAGGTCATTTTCAAGGAGAATCACTGGTAACTCGCTGAGTGCTCCTGCCCCGAACTTAATGTCAGTTGGCATGCGATATGAATGTATAGTCATGGTAAGGTCCTTGGTTAGATGATTTCGAAATATCTCTTGAGCTCCCAATCACTGACAGCGTCTTGGTACTGACGCCATTCCCAGTTGCGACTTTGACTGTAGTGTTTGACAAAGGTCTCACCGAATAGCTCGTTTGCTAACGGCGACTGACTGAACTTTTCAGTGGCTTCGAATAAATTTGAAGACAAACGGCTCGCTTTTTCGTCTTGATAGCCGCTGCCTTTTGTCATTTCTTGGTCGAGGCTAAGATTGTTTTCAATTCCGTAAAGCCCCGCTGCCAATGATGCAGCAACAGCGAGATAAGGGTTGATGTCTGATCCACCGACCCGTAGTTCGAGGCGTGTTGACTTGGCTCCCGAAGGAATAACGCGCAGTGCACAGGTGCGGTTGTCGACAGCCCAAGTCGCTCTGGTCGGTGCCCAAAATCCTTCGACAAGTCTTTTGTAACTATTTACCGTCGGAGCAAACATCGGCAAAATTTCAGGGAGAGCTCTGATAACCCCAGCGACATAAGACTTGAAAAGCGGACTCATGCTGTTTGGATCGCTTTCATCGAAGAACTGGTTTTTGCCATCTTTGACAAGGCTTTGGTGGATATGGCCACTACAACCTGGTAAGTCGGTATTCCAACGTGCCATAAAACTCGCAACCAGACCGTGTTTATGGGCGATTTCTTTGGTGCCGGCTTTAAACAAAACCGCCCGGTCTGCGGCCTCAAGGGGATCAGCAGCTTTGATCGCTGCTTCGTAAACCCCAGGACCGGTTTCGGTGTGCAGACCTTCAAGGGGAACACGGTATTCGTCCATCAAGTCCATCAAGCTATTGAAGTAATCTTGGCGTTGACTCGAACGAAGAAGCGAATAACCAAACATACCAGGAGTCATCGGTTTTATACTTGAAAATTTTTGATCTTCGAGCGTTTGAGGGGTTTCGTTAAAGTTAAACCACTCAAACTCGCAGCCAAAAATACCTTGGTAGCCGAGCTTCTCAGCTTTTTTAATGGTTTTTTTGAGCAGCTGCCGGGGGCAGATGGGCAATGGTCCGTCATCTTGGTCGATAAAATCACCGAGGACAAGCGCATTGTTATTGTCCCACGGAATCTGGCGCAGG
>CAZBDM010000558.1:1250-3470 GCA_964490675.1 uncultured Oligoflexales bacterium | reverse complement strand
GCCTTGGAGATCTGCCGATTCCGAAAGACATCCACAGATTCTGCTAGGCAGGCAAAAACTTAAAACCTTTGCATCTGAGGAGATTGCAAAGGTGGTTAATGGATAATTGGCCGCTGAGCAGGATTTGCGAGCTTGCGAGCAAAATCCGCGCAAGCGGTCAGTAATTAATCACGTTGAATTTTTTTATTTTTTGCTCGAGTCCAACAAATCACTTTTGGGCTCGCCTTAAGCCGTCTTATGTTATTCAGCACTACCATGGTCGTAGATCATTACGTTTTTTAAAAGCTGCCGGATCTGAGACAGCGTGACCCACAATGAGATCAAGATCCTTCCCCATGGTTCTCTCGGGTTTCCAGTCGAGAGTGTCTTTTGTCTCTGAGGTTTCTAAGGGATAATGTTCTCCGGCAAAAGGAATCATCCATCCCTTTATAAAACGTCTCTGACCAACGAGGCTGGCAAAAAATGAAAGAAAGATGGCCCCAAACCAAGCGAGAAATCGAGGTACTTGAATAATGGGTTGAACTTTTCCGTAAGCAATTTCACTAGTCTTTGTAACGATATCTCTATACGAACACACTTGATCTTGACCAACAAACAGCCTTTTAAATGATGTGAGTCGATCCCTTTTATTCATAGCTATCAAAATGACATCGACTAGATCGTCAATATGGATATAAGTCAAACCACAATCGATATTGCCTGGGTAAAAGAACTTTTCAAAAGATTTACTCATAACAAGTTTAATCGTCTGATAAAGGGGAACCAACTCACACCAGTCCGAATAAACACCGGACAAAATCAACTCCAGCTTTTTTGGGAAAACATTCGTTGCCTTAAAAATATTTTCTGCCTCAATTTTTGCCCTCGGATATTGCCAGGCTCCCAGTCTTTCACCCTCTGGTTTGAGGAGTTCCCCAGCAAGTGAGGGTTTACAGGCAGCCATACTTGTTGTGTGAATAGCTAAGGCGTCAGAGCTGAGAAGTGAGGATATAGCAGTAAACAAACGTCCAATCGCCATATTTGTCGCTTGATAGCGGGGATTAGGTTTGTTTGAAAAGTCATAGTAGTGAGCAAGTTGGATCAGACAGCTAATTTTACCTCCATTGAGAGCTTTGCTTATGAGGTTGGAAAGTTGAGACTCTGGCTGATCAAAGCCCAGGTCCCATTTGATAAATACCTGATGTGATTTTAGGGTGAATGTCGGTTCATTCCGGTCTACTATAATTGTTGGATTGGATAATCGCGCTGCTAAATGAGTTCCGATAAAACCTGACCCACCAATGATCAAAGTGAACCGCGTTGAATCATCCATTTTTCACCAGCTTACTATAACCAGGAATAACCAGGGGTGCCATTTGCCGAAGTATCGAATCAAACTGATTCGGAGCCAAGCGGTGTAATCGATCTATGAAACGGCTTTGTAGCCCGAGTATCTGGAAGTGATTTTGGCTAGCCATCGCCCTGTCAATCTGTTTCGCAACCGATTGGGGACTTGCTTTTGGGAGCTTGGTTGGATAATCGGCGGACAGCTTGGTCTCAACCGGACCAGGGAGAACCGTTTTGACAGCGATGTTATCGCCTTTCCATTCAACGTGCAGACTTCGACAAAGACTCAAAAGAGCTGCTTTTGATGCGGCATAATTTGCGTTACCTGGAAAGGGGGTGAGGGCGGAAAGTGAGCCTACAACCATGACTTGCGGTTTTTTTTTAGATTTTTGGAGCATTGTTTTGCAGGCGCAGATGAGGCGCAGAGGAGTTAGGTAGTTCACCGACATTTCGTATTGCAGATCTTCTGAGCGTCTATTTGTCAAGAGACCTTGATGGGAAGCGGCAGCATTAATCACGAGGCTATTGATAATTGCTTCCCGGCGTTTGATTTTTTGAATTAAATGAGGAACCTTTTCAGGGTCCGATAGATCGTGAACAATGATCGAAAAACGACCCTTTTCGTCCTTAAGGGATTTCTGGAGCTTCATCATAGGCTCTTTGGAGCGGGCGATCCCAATGACATGATCACCTTTCTTGACTAAGAGCTTGGCGAGCTCTAATCCAATGCCGCGGCTGGCCCCGGTAATGACTGTGGTGTTTTGCTTGTTCAAGGATCCCCCTCTAAATCTGACCTTTAACAGTCTGACAATTAAGAATTCATCCTACAACACTTTTTGAAAAAAAGACCACATGGAAAGTCGGGTAGAGATTTCTTGCGGGATCTTGGTCCAA
>CAZBDM010000558.1:0-1240 GCA_964490675.1 uncultured Oligoflexales bacterium | reverse complement strand
GAGCTTAGTCGCACTCGATAAACGATGTTTGCAATTTACTGGAGATACTCCCGAAATCTATATGTCTCTCGTGGGTGGTCCTTGCGACCATTGCTTTAAAGTTCTGCAAGCTTAGAGCGAATAATGCAGCCGATACATAATGGGTGGGGGACTTAACCTGGACATTAGACTTTTGCAAAGATATTGATTCATAGATAAGACTTGGTTAGACTTGGTATCATCATGAGTGATGCTATTGATCAAAATGCCAATGAAATTCTTTCTTACTGGTTCGGCGAGCCTGAAGACACCGTTTCCTATTCCCAAGGCCGATCAAAAATTTGGTTTGGCGGCGATGCGGAGACTGATAGAGACATCAGACAGCGCTATCTTCCTCTTTTAGAAAAATTCACCAAAGGTGAGCTCGATCATTGGAAACAACATCCGAAGTCAGCATTGGCCTTGATTATTCTGTTGGATCAATTTACCCGCAATATATACCGTGACCAAGCAAAAGCATACGACTTCGATCCTCAATCTCTGCAATTAGCAAAAGACTGTGTTGATAGAGGAATCGACAAGCAAATGCTCTGTATTGAGCGAGTCTTTGTTTACCTACCCTACGAGCACAGTGAAAATATCGAAGACCAAAAAGAATCTCTGAAGCTATTTGAAGGTATTCTGCAAGATGCTCCTGAAGATTTAAAACAATCTGCCGAAAGCTATCTTCTCTTTGCAAAAAAACACTATGATGTGGTTGCAGAGTTTGGTCGTTTTCCTCATCGCAATTCTCTTTTAGGGCGAGAGTCAACTAACGAAGAAATTAAGTTTCTTGAAGCAAAAGGTCGCGGATTTTAAACTCCTAGATTGTCTTGCATGATTCTTCTGCAAAGATGATTGGCTGATAGTCAAGGTTTAAAGAAAAAAACAAAATCCTCGCCTGTAGAAGTAATAGATGGCCTCACCTTGAAGTCGGGTGCTGGTAACTCGCCATGGCACTGAATATGAAGGAGTCGCTCTTTCTTTTTTTCCTAAGTCGCTAGGTGCTCTTCAAAAACCTGTACATCGGTCGTTCTATGTGATCTTCTCGGGTTGTCTTCAGTAAATTGGAAGCCCTTCTTTTGCCCGGTTTGAGCGTGATGTCTTTGCGGTATGTCTTGTCCTCGATCTCACAATACAATCATCTAGGCCAGAACCGCTAGCGATGGGGCAAACGAGATTAAATGTAGACAATAGTATATCCAATTTTTCCCACGATAAC
>CAZBDM010000557.1:1780-3479 GCA_964490675.1 uncultured Oligoflexales bacterium | reverse complement strand
GATGAGAGTACAATAGAACGTGCATCGCGAACTTGATATTTACCTAAAGTCGTTGGACCTTTCTATTGCCGCCAAACATTGGTTTTATACCGGAAAAGAACGAGCAATAGCGGTTCATGGATGGTTAGACAACGCCTCAAGTTTCGACATGCTTCTGCCTCACTTGCCATTTCTTAACACTATCTCGATAGACTTACCGGGTCATGGGTTTTCTCAACATTTGCCTAAAAGTTCTTCATATACTATCGCACAATACATCAATGTCCTCTTTGCTGTTGCAGAAGACATGCGCATAGAGCGTTTTCATCTTCTAGGGCACTCCCTAGGAGCTGCTATTTGCTCACTAGCAGCAGGTGTTTTTCCTGAAAAGATCAAATCCCTTACCCTTTTTGACGGATTGGGACCAACTTATCATTCTCCGGAAAATACTGCCAAAAGCTTAAGAGACTCTATTGAACCGGTGCTTAAGAATGCTATTCGGACTCCTTCTATTTATGACGACTACAATCACGCTCTGCTAGCCAGGCAGAAAAACTCCCAGTTGACCTTGAGCGCCTGCCACGTTCTTGCAAGGAGAGGAGTTGCCAAGGTTAACCAAGGATTTAGTTGGCGCTACGATCCACGCCTTAAACTAGCTTCTCGGCAGCGCTTTACCGAAGAAGAGGTCTTAAGCATTTTAAAGAAGGTCACTTGTCCGGTCACTCTTATTAGACCAGAAAACGGCATTGGAATCGCCCAAGAGATTTATGATAAGAGGTTAAATTCTTTGGATAATTTAACAGTCGTGAGAGTTTCTGGTGGCCACGACGTGCATCTTTGCGATCCTTTCGTATGCCTTGATGACGTGCAGAGATTCCATGGGAAATTTCAATAGGTTATACATTGGACAATTTTGTGGTGACGATTCAGAAGCGGATTTTGCCGGTTTAGTGACAAATGCCTGCCCTTTTTTGATCGCCTACCCTATAAAGAAATCAGCAAAGCCGATTGCCAAATGGATTAGCCAGTATAAAGATGAAAAAAGGGGGATTCTGTCGCTTTAAATCGACAAATTTTTCATCGCTGACCCAGATGGCGTCGGCTTTCTGCCAAAAGAACAGCTCCCCTAAGAGGGGTTTTTGTTGCTGAAGGCATTAAACTGATTAACGCTTGTTGAAAAGCTATTGTCAAAATCCTTGATCCTCTCTGACCAAAGAAACCTCTTCAAACGATGACTCAATTCAGACTGATGAACCGGCAGGCCTTTCGAGAGGATATTTCGCAGTTTCATTAAAAGCCCCTGATCATTTTTGTATAAACAGGTTTGTTGTGCATCGCGAGGAATCATTTCAGGATAGCTCAAGCGATCAGGAAGAACCGGGAAACAACCCATCAATATTGCCTCTGCCACTGAAAGCCCAAAAAATTCATGAATAGCCGTAGAAACAACTATGTCAGAGCATCTTAACAACTCCAAGTATGCTTTTCTATCGGGAGCAAAACCCCAATGCTTGATATGTTTTGCCAATACTGATCGAGCCTGCTCGAAAATTTCGGGAGATTTTTCAAATGATTCTCCACAAACGATTAAATCAAATTCAAACCCTTCGTCGTCGAGCTTAAACAAAGTTTTGAAAAAGCTTTCTGGATTCTTATCGAACTCCCAACGATGGTTCCATAGAATAGTAGGTATTTTGTCTGTTTTTTCTTTTGTCAATAT
>CAZBDM010000557.1:0-1770 GCA_964490675.1 uncultured Oligoflexales bacterium | reverse complement strand
TTGATCATCAATGCCTAAGTGCATAACCTTCACTGTAAGTTCACCAAAATCCCGACAAAACTTGTTTGGCTTATCGGGGAATCTCTTGCATAAAAGTTCTAATCCTTCAAAAAAGTCTCTCTTATGCCAGTCGCTGTTAAACCAAACCTGATCGGCACAATGAAGAGAGTAAATATGATTAACTGCATAGTGATGGTCACGTTCGCTAGCCGATTGGTAAGGGTAGGTTATTTGATTTTCATGGAAGTAGAGAATCTTCGGGCAATGAATGAAGCGCTCTTTTGTTAAGCCAAGAAAGACCGAAAGATCCAAAAAATCACTGGCAAATACTACATCAAATGACTGATCTATCAATTTTAGTTGTTCTGAAATATCGAAAGCTGACGTTCGCATTCGCCACTTCCAGTGGCGGGCCGGTAAGGTCAATAAAGTAAAATGATGGCTACTGTATTTCTTCAGGCCTTTTAAAAAATAAGCGTGACTTCCACCAAAAAAGGGTTCTATAGCGAGAATAGAAAGTTTATCTTTTAACAAGCTTGCCTCAAAAGCTTTTTAAAGCGTTCCGTTCTTATTGATCAGAAAGCGCTGTTCCGAAATGATTCTATCTAATGGGATCCCTTGGGTGAGCTCTATAATAACCGTCCGGCCTTGCACTCTAATCACATCACCAACAACCTCAACAGAACCGCGATCCCCAAAACTAACCATACCAGACACTTGCTGACTTTTTAACGGTAGGTTTCTAGAGTTCCATTCTATCTTCATACCACTTTCAGAAAGATCGATAACAATATGCTTTGTTTTAAAACACTCAAAGCTTGGCCGATCAACTTCGGGATAGTTGATGCGGTAATGATTTCTTTTTTGAGCTGTTTTTCTCGCCTGAGACATTTGCTTTTTCCCTAAAAGACTATCCAGCTAAGTCATTGATTTTTTGCCGGGTTGAATCTGGAGCATTTTTGGGAATTGTAATGACAAATCGCGTGTGCTTGCATTCAAAATCAATACTTAGTGAACCATAATGACTTTCAATAATTCCCTTAGAAACACTAAGCCCAAGACCTGTTCCACTACCAACCTTCTTGGTTGTAAAAAATGGTTGAAAGATTTTTTCACCCAGTGAGCGAGGGATTCCATTGCCACTATCTGTAATATTAATGACAACATTGTCTCCCTTGCTTAAGACTTCCAGCTCGACCCACTTGTCAGGCAATTCCTGAATTGCATCAAAAGCATTGTTGAGGAAGTTAAGTAGAACTTGCGAAATCTGGTCAGGGATGCAGTCGACAAAAATAGAATCACTTGCATTTGTAACTTTTAGAGGAACACCAGCGTTTCTAAATCTCTCCGTACAGATTTCAAGAGTGTCTTCAATGATCGTCTGAATATCTCTTTTTTCGAACAGGTCATTCTCAGAGTTGCGAGAAAACATACTGAGACCCTTAACAATACGAGCGATACGCATCGCTGTCTTTTCAATACTTTGTAAAGAAGTAACAAGAAGGTTCTCAGCAGGAGGCGTGCCAACCTGGAAAAGCGTTAAACAACTTGCTGCACGACCATGAATAATGGCCAATGGATTATTGATTTCATGAGCGATAGCGCTCGCCATTTCTCCGAGAGCAGCCATTTTTTCGGCGTATCTAAGAGCTTGGTAAGTTCTCTCGAGTTTCTCATTAGCATGTTTTTTGTCGGTAATGTCCTGAAAGACAAAGACAAGATTTGACTCACCCGTGACAACTGAAGCGATGACATTTACCCAATGGCCAT
>CAZBDM010000556.1:0-3492 GCA_964490675.1 uncultured Oligoflexales bacterium | reverse complement strand
AACGATCCAAGGCCAGACAAGCCCTTCTTTTGTCATTCCTAGTTTAAGCCCAACGGGCCAACCCCATTCAAAAAAACCAGCTAAAATCAAATAAACCCAGGCCATCCTAAATGCTACCTTCTTGTGTGAATCAAATCTTTACCGCCCGTTAAACTGACAGATTCAGAAGTATAATACATCATAACTTGCGCTGCCTCGGTACATTTGCAAACTAGGTCATAAATGATTCTTTCTGTGTTCATTCGGTGGGATCATAAGCATAGCAAATGATTTTAAAGAAGATTATTTTAGTCAGGTAATTATATTGGTTTGCCTAAAGTGGCATTGATGTTCACAAGAAAAGCTATGCGGCTACAGCTATATATGATGGAGTTATCGTCAAGCATTTTACCCACTTTGCAGACCCCAAAATCTTTTCCGTCAGCCGAACACTCGTCATTAGGTCGGTTAATCCCCTTGTCGGCGGCTCGAGTGTGCTCTTAGGAAAGTCTAGGCAAGGATTCATTTGCCAGAGAGAAGAGTCATCAGAGGAAAGCGACCGCCTTTTCTGGTGAATAAACGACAATCAATTATCTTGAATCCTGCATGAATGAGCTCTTTTTTAATATCTTGCTCCGTCCACTCCTGCACTCTGCATATCGTATCGATCCCAGAAATATTCGCCTCCACCCAAGCTGTTTTTTCACCCTTGTGAAGAGCAAGCATCAACACACCTGAGGGCTTCAAAAACCTGTGAAACGATACTAAGACAGAAGCGACATCTTCTCTTTTGATATGTAAAAGACTAAACGAAACCCAAATGCCATCAAAGCTTTGAGCAGGAAAGTTCATTTTTCTCATGTCGATTTGGTAGAACTTACCCGAAGGGACTCTTTTTTGAGACATCGCGATAAAGCTTGCTGTCAAATCGACACCTGTCACTTGAAAGCCAAGGTTACTAAAGACCTCAGAGTCCTGCCCTGGCCCACAACCGCAGTCTAAAACCGCCGCATTCTCAGGTAACCGTCTTAAAAACGCTTCTCGATCTGGATCTAAAAATGAGTGGGCTTCATTAAAGAAGTCGGAATAATCCTTAGCCTTATCTCGATAAGCTTGTTCAATTTTGTTGGGATAGTCTTGTTCCACAATATAAGCCGTCAATTAACGTAAAAATTAATCAGAATACGTGATCCAGACACGCCCATTCCCCTGCGCACTTATCTGGGATTTCCCGCATGCAAGACTAAAAGCACTGCTCTTCTCGAGTAACCAAAGAATAAGAGAACTTATCTATTGTCGGTGCGGCTTCCTGCGCGTGCGTTTCTGAGTGATGTTCGTCCCGTCCACCGCTGCAAGCTGATAAGGGAGATACCAAAGTCAAAAATCAGATCGTGCTCGTAAGGGCCCCCAGGATTGCGATTTTCTAATCTATCAGCAAAATAGTTGCCAGAAAATTTTGAGATCTATTCAATTTTATAATAGATTTCATTTGGTGACCCCTTAAGGGGGGCAGCTTGGCTCCGAAGATTATGATAAGGATGATCTGGATAAACGACATTCCATAAAAATCCGCCCTTTCCTAAGACCGTCACTTCTGATTCAAGCTTTGTCTCATCAGAGTTTTTAGCAATAAAGTGTGGATTTTTACCTTTTTCGACAATTGCGAAACAACTGATATTTTCCTTTTGAAATGGATAGGCGACAAGATTTTCAGCTTGTAAAGAAGCTCTTATTTCCGGAGGTAAACCAGTTGAGTCTGATACGTTAAGGTGAGACAGGCAGTCTCTTACTTCTTCATCGGAGAAGCGTATAAGGTGGCGAAGGATTCTTTGAAAAAAGATACCAGCCCTGATTGGTTTGACAAAGAAGTCATTAACTTGCAATCCAATTGCTGCTTTAACGACATCTTTATCTTGAGAACCAGTGATAATAATAACTGCTTGTTCTTCAGGACTTCTATGCTTCCTTATGGTCTCAAGTACTTCAAGGCCGGTCTTATCTGGCATCTTATGATCTAGCAGGATGAGATCAAAGTCTGAATTGATAAACGCGTCTAAAGCATCTTGACCATTTGAGACTTGGGTGACATCCACACCTTTTTTAGAAAGAATACGACTCATGATCATCAATGCTTCAGGACTATCGTCAGCAAGAAGAATCCTGGGCTGCTCTTTGAAGAACTCAATCTGCTCGACGCATGATGCGAGGGTATGTAAGTTAGATGCTCCCATGATGACCTTCCTTTCTTTTCCTAGCGGCGTCTATGACACCTTTTCTTAAGGATCACATAGTCTCAAGAAAACTGATTCCCTCTACCATTAACTCTTTTCTTATCGAGCATGCCTCAAAAAAATAAACAGCGAAAAAGAATGGGGAAAAGACAGTATTTTGTCTGAAAACTGAAAACTAACCAATGATTCCAACCAGTCACTTCTTCAAAAATCTAGACATACTTCAACTAAGATCAGATTTGCCATTGACAGAAATTCTTTCCTACGAGTAATGATTACATGATTGAATCCATAGATGTGCTTATCAACTACAAGATATCAAATCCTATGATCGAAACCTTTTTACTACTTGTATCACCAGAAAGTCGCTCGGCGTATTTCAAAGAATTTATTGAGGTTGCAAAAGAGGAGTTAGCTTTTGTCTCGAAGGTCAAAGAGATCGACATTAGCACCTTTGGCGACATGATTTTTTTTGAAGTCAAGACACAGTCAGATCAAATCGCAAAGCTTGTTTATCTTTCCTTTGTTCAGGGTATCTTTAAGAAAAAAGAAGATCACCTCATACCGTTAGACATCAAAGCTGAATATTTTCTGGCAAGAGAATTTGTCTTTGGGTCAAAGTTTAAAGGTAAAACCAATGAACGTCTTACTCAGATGATGATCAATCTCGGACTCGCTTCGAGCTCCGCCAACAATCCGAAAGTACTCGACCCCATGTGTGGCAGAGGCACAACGCTCTTTTGGGCACTTCGTTATGGGCTGAAATGTCGAGGGATTGAACAAGATCCACGTGCCATTGCTGACTTTACTCAAATCGCTAAGAAGTGGAACAAAGTGTGTCCCAGTCAACTCAAATTTAAGGAGGGATTTGTTGGCAAAAAGAACAAACAAGAAATAGGCAAGTTTGTAGAAGTCATCACAGAGCAAACGACGGCAAAAATGCTTATAGGTGATTCAAAAAATTGCGAAAGCCTTCTCCAAAAAGAAAAATTCGATTTGATTGTGGCTGATCTTCCTTATGGTATCCAGCATAGAGCCTCGCAAAAGGCAAGAAATCCCTTTGACGACCTCAAAGAAGCACTACCGCAGTGGCTGAAGCTTTTAAAAGAAGAAGGATCGATTATATTGGCCTACAACAGCTATCAACCAAAGAGAAAAGAAATGGAGCGCCTCATGATAGATTGTAAGCTTGAAACTCTACCTCTTTCAGTACGTCACCGCATGAGTGAGTCAATCATACGGGACGTCATTGTTGCTAAAAAACAAAGTTAAGCCAATTTAA
>CAZBDM010000555.1:0-3499 GCA_964490675.1 uncultured Oligoflexales bacterium | reverse complement strand
GTGACCCTGCAAAGCTTCTGTGATGAGTAGATTAATTGTTTCATGACTAGGGCCCTTTTGAAGACTTTCTTCTCTGGCTGGGATAGGTACGTCGTCCAGAGGTGAATGAGGGATGTTTTGGCGTTCCATGACAAATCGAAAGAACTGCCTTATTCCGATGATTTTGCGCCTTATAGAGTTTTCGCGTTCGCGTTGTTCTGTCAAGAGGTAGTCTTGGTAAGTCAAAAGAGTCTTGGGTTCTATGCTTCCGAAAGCAATTGAGTGGCTTAGTAGGTAGTCGACAAATCCTTTCGCGTCGCGGCAATATGATTCGATGGTTGCGGGTTGTTTTCCCTGTTTTTTCAAATAGGTGTTAAAATCTTCGATGATGGCCAGGTCAAGCTTCATAGGAGTTAGCCCAAAAATATGATAAAATCCTTAACAAACTACAATCATGTTTAGGGTTTGTGAATCAAATTAATATTGGAATCTTCATGAGTTTATCAAAGTTTTTAGTTCGCTGTCTTCTATTAAGTTTCGTTGTACTTTCGCAGTCTGGGTGGCAGTTGCCGGAATGGTATCAGAGATACAGTGTCGCTCAAGACCACAGTGCAGACAAACTCAATCATGTGATTTTAAAAGTAAATGGAGAAAGGTATGTAGTCAGGAAAGGAGAGACCTTGACAGCTGTATGGGGTGACCGAATTTTCATAGAGCAGGCTGTCTTATTCGACCCTCATCGATCGGTTCAACAGGTTAATTTGCGTGGATTTTCTTCAAACCGGCCAGGTGTGCCAAAGGGAGAAGATAGGGAGACTGAGATCAGTACAGAGGACAGGTTCGCAAAGCACTGGGCTGTTGACGCTGACGGGACAGTCTTTCCGATCATTGCAACTACTGGAAAAATTTTACATGGAAGCATATTTCTTAAGTTTGAAGAACCAAGACTTGTGTACGCAGATGTGTTGGTCAATAGAAGAAACCGTGTTATGCGTGATGGTGAGCTACTTATTTTAAAGCCAATCCATACGAAATAAAATTTGCTCGCTACAATAAAGTTTTCGCTCGCATTCCTCTTTTGGTTGAGGCTGATAGTCTGTGAGAGAATCCCATCGCAGTTACGAACGCCGTCGCCGCATCTTTGAGGTTGTAGCGATTGTTGTCGTTGCGCTTATCCTTTTAGGTCTGACTCGTCTTGAGACACGTCTTTTCGCTTTAAGTGAGACACTTTCTGAACATAGAGAATTTATCACGACTATCGTTTATTTTGCGTTGATTAACCTCAATGTCATTTTCATTTTAGTCTTAAGCTTTCTTATTTTTAGAAATATCGTCAAATTAGTCGTTGAGCGGCGGCGCGGGGTTATAGGTTCGAGGCTACGGACAAAATTAGTCGTTGCGCTTGTCTTTTTCGCGCTCGCTCCTACCGTTCTTCTCTTTTACGTATCGATGCGATTTGTAACCACGAGTTTTGAAGAGTGGTTTTCAGAAAAAGTCCAAGCAACCATGCAGCAAACCAGGGAGGCAGGTGCTCTCGTTTATAAGCAAGATCAAAGACGAATGGAAAGCTTAGCGCGTATCGCTCTGCAAAGTGTGCGGCTTAAGTCTCCCGATGATGTTTTGGTCAATGATCGTGTTCTTATTGATGCCAAGGGACTTGAAAATTTTGAAATTCAATATGGGCTATATGCGGTAAAGGTTTTTGATAGAAATGGGTACCTGAAATGGAGCAGTGATAAAGATGTGCAAGGGGTAACGAGCGAACCTGATGGGTTTGTTGTAGAGACCTTAAAAAAGTTTTCCAAAACCCCAAGGCCAGGTTCGATCAGTGCCGTGGAAGTTGAGGGTAGTCAAGATGTTGTAAAAGGGGTGGCTCCCATTTTTGACCCCATCTTTGGCGAGGTGGTGGGTGCTGTGCTGACAGAGGAGCGATTTGAAACACAAATACTCAAGAGTGTCGAGACGATTCTAGCTGACTTCGCCCGGCTCAGACCAGGGGCTCAACTGATCAGGTTGAGTTATCTCATTTTGATGGTTGTTATGGCGCTTCTCATCACTTTTTCGGCAACTTGGATGGGATTCTACGTGGCCCGTGGCATAACTGGACCACTGCAGAGTTTAGCTGAAGCTACCAGGGAAGTGGCGCTCGGTAACTACGATGTCAGTTTAATTGCCGCAACTGATGATGAGACAGGTCAATTAGTGCGTTCTTTTAATCACATGACCAAAGATCTGCAGGTGCATCGTCAACTAGCAGAAGAGACCCAAAATGATTTGAGGCGTTCTAACGAAGAGCTTGATGCCCGTCGGCAATACATGGAAATTATCCTTAAAAACATTAGCGGTGGTGTTATTGCAATAGACCCAGAAAAACGCGTCACAACTTTTAACCACTCTGCCGAGCAGCTCCTCGGAATCGCTGCAGACGCAGCGCCTGGGCAAGCACTCAGCAAGATTCTTGGGCATGCTCTTTACGAAGACTTTTGGATGCCTATTGAAAACGGATTACGGGGACGGTCTCACTTCAACGGACAAATTGAATTAAAGAATCTCGGCAAAGACGTCATTATTATCGCGGATGCATCCCGAATTGTTGATGAAAATGCGGAGGATATTGGTACAGTCGTCGTCTTCGACGATGCTAGCGTTGTGGCGAGAGCGCAGCGCGTTGCAGCCTGGAAGGAGGTGGCGCGTCGCATCGCTCATGAAATAAAAAACCCCATTACACCAATTAAGCTTAACGCTCAGCGTCTTCTTAGAAGATATCTCAATCACTTCGAAGGAGAAGACCGAGAGGTCTTTGAGTCATGTATTGAAACAATCGTTCATCAGGTCGATTCACTGCGGGACTTGGTTAACGAATTTTCCAAATTTTCGAGATTACCCAATGTAAAACCAGTACTTATGAATCTCAATGAATTGATTGAAGAAATCGCTGATATGTTTAGAATGAGTTATCCGGATGTATTTATTGATACATCTGGGGTTAAGCCACTCCCGCAGATCCCTCTTGATCGTGAGCAGATTCAGCGGGTTTTTGTTAATCTGATGACAAATTCGATGGCAGCCATGGTTAAAGAAAGATCGGGAGCGATCAATTTGACAGCTGAACTTTTAGAAAACCTCAATATGGTGCGTGTAGAACTTTCCGACAATGGCTGTGGCATACCGAAAGAACTTTGGGATAGGGCTTTGGAGCCTTATTTTTCCACTAAAGACGAAGGAACCGGCTTAGGGCTGGCCATTGCGAATCAAATTGTGTCTGATCATGGTGGCTATTTAAGACTAACCGGTAACGAGCCATTTGGAACAAAAGTAATCATTGAGTTGCCCGTCGGTGAACGTTCGGCGAAATCTTTAGAAAGCTAGTAAATGGTAGCAAAATCAGCCAAGAAATTAGTTCGTCCCATGGCTCTCGTCGTTGATGACGAACGCAGTATTTGCGACACCCTTGCCGGTGTCTTATCTGACGAGGGTTGGAATAGCAAAAGTGCCAGCTCTGGCCAAGATGCATTAGATA